>JBFXEP010000107.1:0-8436 GCA_050179995.1 Hyphomicrobium sp. | reverse complement strand
ACGGACGCGTCGTGCCGCTCGATGTCGCTGGGATCACGGCGGGCAACACGACGCGCGGGCATCGCTTCCACGGCAACGCGCCGTTCGAGGTTTCGAGCTTCGAGGACTATGCGGCGAAGCTCGCCGCGCACGTGGTGATGCTGAACGCCGAGGAGCGCGCGGAGGAGATCCGCGAGCAGGCGGAGGCGCTCGCGGCGAAGGCCAAGCTCGAGCTGATCGCCGACGAGGCGCTGCTCGCGGAGAACGCCGGGCTCACCGAGTGGCCGGTGGTGCTGATGGGCACGTTCGACAAGGGCTTCCTCGAGGTGCCACCCGAGTGCCTGATCACGTCGATGAAGACGCACCAGAAGTGCTTCTCGCTGCGCGATCCGAAGACGAAGAAGCTCGCCAACCGCTTCATCCTGATCTCAAACCTCACGGCGACGGACGGCGGGGCGGAGATCATCGCCGGCAACGAGCGCGTAATCCGCGCGCGTTTGAGCGACGCCAAGTTCTTCTGGGAGCAGGACCTCAAGCACCCGCTCGGCGAAATGGCGGGCAAGCTCGCGGCGATCACGTTCCACGAGAAGCTCGGCTCGCAGAAAGAGCGCGTCGACCGCATCGAGGAGCTGGCGTTCAAGCTCGCGGAATCGTCCGTCGACGCCGATCCGCAGGACGCGCGGCGCGCCGCGGGGCTGTGCAAGGCGGACCTCGTGTCCGAGATGGTCGGCGAGTTCCCCGAGCTGCAGGGGCTGATGGGGCGCTACTACGCGGAGCATGCGGGCACCAAGCCCGAGATCGCGCGCGCCATCGAGCTGCACTACAAGCCCAAGGGGCCGACGGACGTGGTGCCGAAGGAGGAGGAGGGCGACGCGGTAGCGATCGCGGTGGCGCTCGCCGACAAGCTCGACACGCTGGTCGGCTTCTGGGCCATCGACGAGAAGCCGACGGGGAGCGGCGATCCTTATCAGCTGCGGCGCGCGGCGCTGGGCGTGATCCGCATCGTGATCGAGAACGATCTTCGGCTTTCGATTGGCAAGGTCGCAAGGGAGGCGCTGGCGTACCAAAAACAGGCTGTCGCTTCGCCTCTCGGACTATGTGACGACCTCCTGTCCTTCTTCGCCGACCGGCTGAAGGTCTATCTCAAGGACAAGGGGGCGCGGCACGACCTGATCGACGCGGTGTTCTCGCTCGGCGGGCAGGACGACCTGGCGCTGATCGTGAAGCGGGTCGAGGCGCTCGGCGCGTTCCTCACCACCGACGACGGCGCCACCCTGCTCGCGGGCGTGAAGCGTGCGTCCAGCATCCTCGCCATCGAGGAGAAGAAGGACAAGCGCACGTACGACGGCGGCTACGACGTCGGGCTGCTCAAGGAGAAGGAGGAGCTGGCGCTGGCGGCGGCCATCGAGAGCGTGAAGCAGGACACGGTGGCGGCGATCAACGTCGAGAACTTCAAGGGCGCCATGAACGCTCTGGCCGAGCTCAGGGCGCCGGTGGATGCGTTCTTCGAGGCCGTCGTCGTCAATGACCCGAACCTGGGGCTGCGCGAGAACCGGCTGCGCATGCTGTCGGAAATCCGGGCCGCCACGCTGACGGTGGCCGATTTCTCGAAGATCGCGGGCTGAAGCCCCTCACCCAGACGCTATCACGATGGCGTCCGACCTCCCCCCCATGGGAGAGGTGAAGGGCCGATGGGTGCCATGGCAACTCGTCCGGGGCCGGATCGATGGCCCCGCAGCATAAGTAGTGGCCCGTACCTCCCAAGCCGGCGATTCATGATAGTTCTTGAGGGTGAACTGATTTGAACGTCTTCTTTCGGGGGATCGAAGATGGGAAGCGGCAAGGCGCCTAACGCCTTCAGCATCACGCGAGACGGCAAGTACTACGACGCGACGTTCAGCGTCGATGGGAACATGGTCTCGGTCGTCTACTGGGGCCGGGATGGCGTGACGCGCCAGGCCGCTCAGGCCGAGGACTCGGATCGGCCCGAGCTGACGGCCTGCCAGCTGCTCAGCGAGATGGTCGAGCACCAGCCCTGTCAGTTTACCTGATGCGGTGATCGCGCGCCAAAAGGCCGGAGGCCCGGAGGCCGCCGGCCACACGTGACCCGTGTCCGTAGTGCCCGGACGCCAGTGCCCAGGCTTCCGATCACGCTCTCTCAACCTACTCCACGGTCACGGTCTCTTGCACGGGCGTACCGTTGGTACGGACCGGTTTGTCGGCTGCATCGAAATCGGTGTCGCCGTCCCCTTCCTCGTGCAGCATGACGATCAGCCTGGTGCCGGCTTCCTGCTGCTTGTCGAGCGGGACGGATACCTCGGCGTTGCTGCCGGCCTTGACCGGCGCATGGCCGATCACGGAACCCGGCAGCGTGCCGGTGAAGTCGGTGCGATGCACGACGACGTAGCCGTCCTTGTCGGCGGTCACGGTGCCGATGGACACGGCGGTCGGCGAGGCCTTGAGGCCGTCCGTCGCGATGGCGCCTTCGGCGTAGGCCGCGAGCGCCCCGAGGGACAGCGCCGCGACGAGCGCAGTTGCGCGTCTGATCATGATCGATCTCCTTCGTCATGTGGGAGGCGGCGTCTGATGAGACCGATGATTCACGCTTCGGACTGGTAGGGTCCGAAGCGATCATGGTCTTTGCGCTGGCGCCAGCCTCAGCGGGCCGATGCTCGCCTCCGCGTGGGAAACGCGGGCGTGCGGGGAGGGTTCCGCGGCGTCGCCTCGCCCATCGTCTTCGATGGGGAGAGGGGTTCATGCGAAGCATGGCTCGGCCATGACGTGTGAGGGGCAGCCGCTTGCGCTGCGGTCTGATACTGCCCCTCACGCCGTAAGAACGGGGAGAGGGAGAGGTCACGCAGTCGCGGCCTGCTCGGCATCCTCGTAAGCGGCGGTGGCGGCGAGCCAGGCTTCCTCGGCTTCGGCGAGGCGCTTTGCGGTCTGCCCGCGCTCGAGCGAGATGCGGCCCGCCTTGGCGGCGTCGGCATAGAGATCGGGGGAAGCGAGCAGGGCGTCGAGCTTGGCGAGGTCAGACGCGAGATTCTCGATGGCTTTCTCGGCCGTCTGCATGGCCTTTTTCAAGGGTGCCAGCTCCGCGCGCCGGTCGGCGGCCGCCTTGCGCTGATCGGCGCGGCTTGCGCGGTTGTCCGGCGAAGCGTCACCCGTGTTGCGGCGATCCGCCTTCGGTGCGCGCGCCTGCAACAGCTCGGCGCGGTAGCTTTCCATATCGCCATCGTAGGTGCTGACGGTGCCGCCCGCGACCAGCCACAGGCGGTCGGCTGTCGCCTCCACGAGATGGCGGTCGTGGCTGATCAGGATGACGGCGCCCTCGTACTCGGCGATGGCGTGGATCAGCGCCTCGCGGCTGTCGACGTCGAGATGGTTGGTCGGCTCGTCGAGGATCAGGAGATGCGGAGCGTGGAAGGCGGTCAGCGCCAGCAGCAGGCGCGCCTTCTCGCCGCCCGAGAGGTTGGCGCACTTCGTATCCGCCTTGCCGGCGCCGAAGCCCCAGGTGCCGAGGCGCGTGCGGCGCTGCGCCTCCGTCGCCTCGGGCATCAGCTTGACGACGGAGTCGAAGGGCGTGGCAAGCGGGTTCAACTCGTCGAGCTGGTGCTGGGCGAAGTAGCCGACCGTGACGCGGCCGGTGCCGAACACGCTGCCGGCGAGGGGCGCGAGCTTGCCGGCGACGAGCTTGGCGAAGGTGGATTTGCCGTTGCCGTTGGCGCCGAGGAGCGCGATGCGGTCGTCCTGGTCGATGCGGAGGTCGAGGCCGGTGAGGATGGGGCTCGCCGGATCATAGCCGGCGCTCGCCTTCTCGATGCGGATCAGCGGGCTCGCGAGCGGCTTCTCGGGGCTCGGCAGCGCGAAGGGCGCGACGCGATCCTCCATCTGGTCGGCGATGGGCTGCATCTTGGCGAGGTACTTGATGCGACTTTGCGCCTGCTTGGCCTTGCTCGCCTTGGCCTTGAAGCGGTCGATGAAGGCCTGGATGCGGCGGCGCTCGTCGTCCTGCTTCTTCTTGAGCTTCAGCTCAAGGCTTTGGCGCGCGCGGCGCGTCTCCTCGAAGTCGTCGTAGCCGCCCGCGTAGAGGGTGAGCTTGCCGCGGTCGAGATGCAGGATGGAGCCCGCGGAGCGGTTCAGGAGATCGCGGTCGTGGGAGACGATGACGACGGTGTGCGGATAGCTCTTGAGGTAGCTCTCGAGCCAGAGCGTGCCTTCGAGGTCGAGGTAGTTGGTCGGCTCGTCGAGAAGGAGCACGTCGGGCTCGAGGAAAAGCACGGAGGCGAGTGCGACGCGCATGCGCCAGCCGCCCGAGAAGGCGCCGCAGGGGCGCGCTTGGGCGGCCGTGTCGAAGCCGAGGCCGGCGAGGATGGCGGCGGCCCGGGCAGGCGCGGCGTGGGCGCGGGTGTCGGCGAGGCGGATCTGGATCTCGGCGATGCGGTGCGGGTCGGTCGCCGTCTCGGCCTCGGCGAGGAGGCTCGCGCGCTCGGTGTCGGTCGAGAGCACCCAGTCGATGAGGCTTTCGCCGCCGCCCGGGGCCTCCTGGGCGATGCGGCCGATGCGGGCGCCGCGCGGCAGCGTGATGGCGCCGAGATCGGGATGCAGGTCGCCGGCGATCAGCTTCAGGAGCGTCGACTTGCCCGCGCCGTTGCGGCCGACGAGGCCGACCTTGTGGCCCTCGGGGATGGCGGCGGTGGCGCCGTCCAGGATGGGCTTGCCCTCGATGCGATAGCTGAGATCGTTGATGTGCAGCATGGCTGCGCATGCCGATACCCGCTCGGCGCGCACTTGTCACGCCGGAGGGGTGTTTGTGGCCCTGGGTCCCGGCTCCGCGTGGCCGCTTGGCAAGTCCCTCACCTGGCCTTCGGCCATCCTCTCCCGTCCCGGGAGAGGAAAGTGGCGTGCTTCCTTCTCCCGGGACGGGAGAAGGTGCCCCGTCGAGCCGAAGGCTCGCCTTCGGTAAGACGGGGCGGATGAGGGACTCGTTATGTGAGAGCTAGCCCGAGATGACGGGTTTCAGGGTCTCGAAGAGGAGGCGCTCCTGGGTGCTCGGGTCCTGGATGGCGAGGTGGGCCGCGAACCAGTCCTTCAGCATGTTGCAGACCCGCGCGCGCGGCGCCTTGGCGAGCTCCTTGGGGTTGGCGAAGAGCTGCATGTCGGCCTGGGTCCAGCCGAGGCGGCCAAGCTCGCCGGCCAGCACGTCATAGTCGGTCTTCACGGGCGCGGCGTGCTCGGCGGGCTGCCTCTTGCCCTCGACGATGGCGCCGACGATGGCCACCACCTGCTTCTCGATCTCGGCGCCCTTGGCCGGATCGTCGATGCGCGCGACGATGGTGGCGCTCGATTCACCCTTGGAGATGAAGTCGTAGCAGCCGTCGCCGCTTTCCTTCGAGAGCTGGTTCAGGTTGGAGAGGAACGCCTCGGCCAGCTCCCTGTGGCGCGAGGTGCTGGCGGCGAGGGCGTACTTGGCGTTCTCGCGGCGTAGCACGACGAACTCGCTCACGAGGTAGCGGGTGATGTCGGCCGGGTCCTTGCGCTCGGCCGAGAGCCTCGCCATCTGGGCGACGCGCGCCTGATACCAGTCGGGAAAGCCCTGCTTGACGGCGACCCACATGGTCCGGCTCTGGAGCTTGCGATCGACGTCGTCGGCGCTCGGGACCGCGACCGCCGCCGTCTCGACGGCTTGTGCAGCCGGCGGCGCGCTCGCCGCCGGTGTGTTGACATTGGCGTTCGCCGTCTGCACGGGCTCGCCGTCATCGACGAAGCTCGCGTCCTGCATGAAGTTGAGGATATCGTCCTTGTACTGGCTCATGAGCCAGGCGCCGACGCCGGTCATGGCGAGAAGCCCGACGGCGACGAGGGGCAGGCGGCGGCGGGGGGCCGGCGCGGGAGCCGCGTCCACCGGCCTGCGCATCTCGGTCGTGATGCGCGGCCCCGGCGTCAGGCCGAGGTCGGGTCCTAATCCTTGCGCCGGTCCTGGGCCTTGTGCCGGCCCAGGGCTAGGAGCCGGTCCGAGCCCTAGAGCCGGCAACGGCCCGGCCGTACGCTGTGCGGGGCCGCCTTGCGTGCGCGGGCCGAGGGCCGGCTCGCCGGTGCGAATGGGGCCGCCTTGCGTGCGCAGGTCGAGCGCCGGCTCGCTCGTCCTGATGGGCCCGCCCTGGGTGGTGTGGCGCGCTTCCGGCTGAGGCGACTGCCCGTACGGCGCATAGGCCTGGGAGGCGCTGCCCTTGATGGGGGCCATCAACGTGGGGCTTGCCGCTGTTGCGGGCGATGAGGCAGGGGCTTGGGCGGGCGCCGGCGCGGGGGCAGGCGAGGGTGCGGGAGCCGTTGCCGCCGGAGCCGGGGCGGAGGTCGGTGGGGCGGCAGCGGCGAGGGTCGGGAAAACGGACGTTGCGGCGCGCCAGTCCGTGAAGCCCTGGCGCCAGACGAGGTCATTGGGCTTCAGGTGGCCAAGCTCGACGATCTTCTTCAGCTCGGCATCCGAGACGGGGCCGTGCTGCTTGCCGTCCCGGGCGATGTACCACTGAATGTCCGTACCTGATGCGCTCATGCCTGCTCATACCACGACGTGTGAAAAACGGCCCGGATCGTTCTCCCGCTGTTGCCGCTCCTCCGGGCCAGACGCGATCCGGCCCGATCCGTTTCCATCCCACCCCGGCGCGATTGCCCATCCACAGAATGCATCAGGGGGCGCCGCATTTTTCAAACGTTGGTCATGGACACGCAAGATAGTCTAGGCACGCTGCCCACTTCGAGGTCTGATCACCACTTAATCCGGGCTTTTGCAGGGCATTTTTCGCTGTTTGCGGGTAAGAGCCGCGGGCTGCGTTAAGGCGCCGCCTTCTGGCGGGGGAATGTCCCCCTTATAAGCCGCTTCGCCGCCCCGAGGTACTTGGGCAAAAATGGGATCTGAAGAGAACGATGATGGCTATCGAGCGCACTTTCTCAATCATTAAGCCGGACGCAACGAAACGTAACCTCACGGGCGAGATCAACGCCGTGATCGAGAAGGCGGGTCTGCGCATCGTTGCGCAAAAACGCGTCAAATGGACCAAGACGCAGGCGCAGGAGTTCTATGCCGAGCACAAGGAGCGCCCGTTCTTCAAGGATCTGGTGTCGTTCATGACCTCGGAGCCGATCGTGCTGCAGGTCCTCGAGGGCGAGGATGCCATCACGAAGTACCGCGAGATCATGGGCGCCACGGACCCCGAGGCGGCCAAGCGCGGCACCCTCCGCAAGCGCTTCGCGCTCTCCAAGGGCGAGAACTCCGTGCACGGCTCGGACAGCCCGAAGTCGGCCTCGCGCGAGATCAAGCTCAACTTCACCGCCAAGGAGATCGTCGGCTGAGGTCCAGCCGCGGCCGTTCTCCAACTGTCATCCCGGACAGCGCGGCAGCGCTGATCCGGGGCCCAGGGCGGGTTTTGAGACGGCTGCAGCTTGCTGCCCATGGATCCCGGCTCTTCGCGCTTTGCGCTCGGCCGGGATGACATATCGGTCGAAAGGAAAACGGGCCCGTTTGGGTCCGTTTTTTGTTTGGATCGACGCGAGCGATCAGCTCAGCTCGCGGACGCGGAAGAGGAGGCCGCCGCGGGGCGTCAGAGTCACGGTGGCGTTGATGCCCGGCGGCTCGAGACCGACGTACTCGGGGCGGAAGCGGCGCAGTAGGATCGATAGCGCGAGCGTGTTCTCGACCTGGCTCATGGCGCCGCCGATGCAGGAGCGCTTGCCGGCGCCGAACGGGATGTAGCTGTACTTCACCTGCTTTTGCGTCTTGTCCATCCAGCGCTCGGGCATGAATGCCTCGGGGTCCTGCCAGAACTTCGGATTGTGGTGGGCGCCGTAGCCGAAGAGCACGATGCGGTCGCCGGGGTTGATCTCCTTGCCGGCGATGACGTCCGGCTCGGTTGCGACGCGGATCAGGCTCCACACCGGCGGGTAAAGACGCATGGTCTCCTGGATCACGGAGCGCGTGTACTGGAGCGCCGAGTAGTCGGCCGCCGTCGGCTCGCGGTCGCCGCAGACGGTCTCGCCCTCGCGGCGGATGCGCTCGGCGGCCTCGGGGTGCGTCGATGTGAGGTAGAGCGCCCAGGCGAGCGTCAGCGCCGTGGTCTCGGTGCCGGCCCACAGGTACTGCTTGATCTCGTCGATGGCCTGCTGGCGGTCGAACTCGGGAATGGAGGGATCGGCGACGGCGGCCTCGATCATGTTCAAGAGCGTCTTCTCGCGCTCCTCGCGCGGATCGGCGGCGAAGACCGCGGGCGGCACGCTCCACCAGGCCTCGACGGCCTTGGCGGTGTCCTCCTCGCCGACCTCGAACAGCGCATCGGCCTGGCGCTTCAGGCGGATGTCCTTGTGGTTCGAGACGTCGGTGTAGGTCTTGACGCACTTGAAGACGAAGTGCGGGTTGAAGGGCATGTCGCGATCGAACAGCGCCTTGCAGATCATGTCGGCGGCGAG
>JBFXEP010000106.1:0-8445 GCA_050179995.1 Hyphomicrobium sp. | reverse complement strand
CCCATGCCTTGAAGACGCCGCTCGCCGTCATCACCAACGAGGCGCGCGAGGACAAGGGGCCCTTCGGCCGCAAGATCGCCGAGCAGGCCGAGATCATGCGCGACCAGGTCAATCACTATCTCGACCGTGCCCGCGTCGCGGCCGGCGCCGGCGTCATCGGTCGCGCCACCAAGGTGGCCGAGGTTCTCGAGCCCCTGAAGCGCGCCCTCGAGCGCATCCACCGCGACCGCGGGATCGCCATCACCATCGACTGCCCGCCCGACGCGCGCTTCGCCGGCGAGCGCCAGGACCTCGAGGAGATCCTGGGCAACCTCTGCGACAACGCCTGCAAGTGGTCCAAGGGCAAGGTCTCGGTCGAGGTCGCGGCCACGACCAGCCGCCGTCCGCCGGGCCGCCTCACGATCCGTATCGAGGACAACGGGCCGGGGCTCTCCGAGGCCGAGCGCGCCCGCATCGGCAAGCGCGGCGTCAGGCTGGACGAGACCAAGCCCGGCACCGGCCTCGGCCTCTCGATCGTGACGGACCTTGTTCAGTCCTACCGGGGGAGCCTCGCGCTGGCCCAATCCTCCATGGGGGGGCTGCGCGTCGATCTTGTGCTCCCCGCGGCCTGAACGGGCCAGTTTCCGGTGGCTAAGCCGAACTTTCGCCTGAATCCCGGTAGAAACGGAATCCCGGATGTGCTTGAAGTCGAGTCACATTCTGGGCACTCTTTGGGCAGCCGATAAGACCCGCTGGCGGGGCGGGGTGGCGCTTCAGACGGCCAGTCTCGCGATGGATGCTCGCGGCGGAGGGCTGTCCCAAGGAAGAATAAGCCCTTGGGGCGACAACGGGGACCTGCATGCGCACGACTTGTGCTAGCGCACTTCTGCTGCTTTCGATCGGACTTGCCGGCTGCGGACCCGAAGGTCCGAGCAAGGCCGATACCGGCATGGTGGTCGGCGCGGTCGCGGGCGGCATCCTCGGCAATCAGGTCGGCAAGGGCGGCGGCAACGTCGCGGCCACCGCCATCGGCGCCGTGGTTGGCGGCATCGTCGGCAGCGAGATCGGCCGCTCCATGGACGAGCAGGACCGCCGTTATGCCCAGGAAGCCGAGTACGATGCCCTCGAGCGGGGCCAGTCCGGCGTGTCGCGCCAGTGGCGCAATCCCGACAACGGCCGCTATGGCGAGGTCGTGCCGAGCCGGCCCTACAAGCGTGGCGCCGTCGATTGCCGCGACTACACGCACAAGATCTACGTCAACGGCAAGCCCCAGGCGATGCGCGGCACGGCCTGCCGCAATCCCGACGGCACCTGGAGCAACGTGAGCTAGCCCACGGGCTCACGGCCTTAACCTTCCCCACCCAACGCCACGTAAGGGGCCCCGAGCGCCTGCGACTCCAAATCGGCGCCATTCTCCTAGACCATGATCGCTTCGGACCCCATCAGTCCGAAGCGTGAATCATCGGTCTAATCAAGAGCCTAGAGCGCGATCACGATTCAATCAAAACTGGGGCGCTCTAGGCCACCCTTGCCAGCCTGAACCCTCGCCCCTATTGAACCCGGACGACGGTCGAGAAGGCTTCGCATGCTGCTTTGGGTCTGTTTTGCGTTTCTGACGGCGGCGGTGGTGGCGCTTTTGCTGCGGCCGCTGCGCGAGGCGCCATCTGACGTGGTCGAGCCTGCCGCCGCCGACCTCGCCGTCTATCGCGACCAGTTGCGCGAGCTCGAAGCCGAGCGCGAGCGCGGCCTCTTCCTGGACAGCGAGCTCGAGAGCGCGCGTGCCGAGGTGGCGCGCCGCATGCTGAAACGCGCCGGCGCCACGGCGGCGGATCCCGCTTCCGACGACGCGGCGAGCGCGGCGCGCGCACGCACGGTCTACACGGTCATCGCCGCGCTCCTTCCCGTTGTCGGCATCGGTCTCTATCTCGCCGGCGGCTCGCCCGAGCTGCCGGCACGTCCATTCGCCGAGCGCCAGGTGGCGGACGTCGGGCAATCCAACGTCGCCGAGCTGATCGGGCGCGTCGAGGAGCGCCTGCGCGAGCATCCCGAGGACGGCCAGGGCTGGGACGTCATCGCGCCGGTCTATCTCCGCCTCGAGCGCTACGCCGACGCGGCTCACGCCTACGCCGAGGCCAACCGGCTCGAGGGCCAATCCGTGCGCCGCCTCCTGGGCTTCGCCGAGGCGACGCTGCTCGCCGAGAACGGCATCGTGACCGAGCCCGTGCGCAAGGCGGCGCTGCGCGTGCTCGAGCTCGAGCCGACCCGCATCGAGGTGCGCGCCTGGATCGCTCTTGCCAAGGAGCAGGACGGCGACCTCGCCGGTGCGGCCGCCGAGTACAAGGACATCCTGGCCAAGGGCGCGAGCGATGCCTCCTGGCGCCCCGCCATTTCCGACCGCCTGGCCCTCGTCGAGAAGAAGATTGCGGGCGAGCCGGCCGGCCAGCCGAGCGCCCCCGCAGCCCCGCCCACCGCGGCCGCTCCGCCCGCCGAGCCGCCTGCCGCGGCACCCGACGTCTCCGCCATGTCGCCCGCCGAGCGCGAGGCCTTCATCACCTCGATGGTCGATCGCCTGGCACAGCGCCTCAAGGACAACGGCAAGGATCTCGACGGGTGGATCAGGCTGGCGCGCGCCTATAAGGTGCTCGGGCGCGAGCAGGACGCGCAAGGCGCCCTGGAGAGCGCGCGCCGGAGCTTCGCGGGCGATGCGGCGTCCTTGAGCCAGATCGAGCAATCCGCGGCGGGCCTCGGCCTCGCCAGCAAGGGACCGGTGACGCCGCAATGACCCGCAAGCAGAGGCGAGGGCTGGTGATCGGATTGGGCGTCGGCGTGTTGTCCATTGCCGTCATCCTGATGCTGTTCGCGTTCCGCCAGTCGATCGTGTTCTTCCACACACCGAGCGACGTCGCCGAGGAGAAGATCGCCACGGGCGTCCGCTTCCGCCTGGGCGGCCTCGTCGAGCAAGGCTCCGTCGTGCGCGGCCAGGGCACGCATGTGGACTTCAAGGTCACCGACACTTTGAAGACGGTGCCGGTGAGCTACGAGGGCATCCTCCCCGATCTCTTCCGCGAGGGGCAGGGCGTGGTGGCCGAGGGAACACTTGGTCCCGATGGGCGCTTCGCGGCTGACACCGTGCTCGCCAAGCACGACGAGACCTACATGCCGCCCGAGGTCGCCAAGGCGCTGCAGGAGAAAGGCGTCAAGCTCGGCCAGGGCGCCACCCATCCGGAAGCGGTACCGAAATGATCATCGAGCTCGGCCATTTCGCGCTGATCCTGGCGCTGCTTGTTGCGCTGGCGCAGACCGTCGTGCCGGCCTGGGGTGCTCGGCGGCGTGATCCGCGCCTCATGGCCTTCGCCGTGCCGGCCGCCGTGGCCCAGCTCGCCCTCATCCTCATCGCGTTCCTCGCCCTTGCGCACGCCTACGTGACCTCCGACTTCTCGGTCGCCAACGTCGCCGCCAACTCGCACTCGACGAAGCCGCTCATCTACCGCATCTCGGGCGTGTGGGGGAACCACGAGGGCTCGATGCTGCTATGGGTGCTGATCCTCGCCATCTTCGGCGCCGCCGTCGCGCTCTTCGGCACCAACCTGCCGGCCACCCTCAAGGCCAACGTGCTCGCCGTGCAGAGTTCGATCGCGACGGCCTTCCTGCTGTTCATCCTCATCACCTCGAACCCGTTCGAGCGCCTCGATCCGGCACCCTTCGACGGCAACGGCCTGAACCCGATCCTGCAGGACCCGGCGCTCGCCTTCCACCCGCCGTTCCTCTACATGGGCTACGTCGGCTTCTCGATGGCCTTCTCCTTCGCCATCGCCGCGCTGATCGAGGGCCGCACCGACGCCGCCTGGGCGCGCTGGGTGCGCCCCTGGACGCTGCTCGCCTGGATGTGCCTCACCATCGGCATCGCCATGGGCTCGTGGTGGGCCTACTACGAGCTCGGCTGGGGCGGCTGGTGGTTCTGGGACCCGGTCGAGAACGCGTCCTTCATGCCGTGGCTGGTCGGCACCGCGCTTCTGCACTCCGCCATCGTCATGGAGAAGCGCGAGGCGCTGAAGATCTGGACCGTGCTGCTCGCCATCCTCACCTTCTCGCTTTCGCTGATGGGCACCTTCCTCGTCCGCTCGGGCGTCATCTCGTCGGTGCACTCGTTCGCCGTCGATCCCGGGCGCGGCATCTTCGTGCTCTCCATCATGGCGATCTTCACCGGCGGCGGTCTCGCCCTTTATGCGCACCGCGCCCGCGTCCTCGCCCAGGGCGGCATCTTCTCGCCCATCTCGCGCGAGGGGAGCCTCGTCCTCAACAACGTGCTTCTGACGGTCGCCTGCGTGACGGTGCTCGCCGGCACGCTCTTTCCGCTCGTGCGCGAGGCCATGGGCAGCAAATCATCGGTCGGCGCACCCTACTTCAACATGACCTTCGTGCCGCTGATGGTGCCGCTGCTGCTCGCCATTCCGCTCGGGCCGATGCTCGCCTGGAAGCGCGCCGACTTCGCCGCCGCCATGGAGCGCCTGCTGACGGCCGGCATGCTCGCCGTCCTGGTCATGGTGGCGGTGTTTGCCGCCGAGCGGCGCGGACCGTGGCTCGCGCCCTTCTTCCTCGCCATCGGCGTGTGGGTGATGGGGGGCGCGCTCTCCGATCTCGCCTTCCGCGTCAAGGCGGGCAAGGTGCCGGCCGCCGACTCGCTGCGCCGCCTCATGAACCTGCCGCGCTCCGCCATCGGCACGACGCTCGCGCATTTCGGCATCGGACTCCTGGTGTGCGGCATCGTCGGCACCAGCGCCTACAAGAGCGAGGCGATCCTCATCATGAAGCCCGGCGACACGACTGAGATCGCCGGCTACGAGCTCGCCTTCCGCGGCGCCGCGCCGTCCAAGGGCCCGAACTACACCGAGACCTTGGGCGTGTTCGACGTGACGCGGGCCGGCACGCCGGTCATCCGCCTCGAGCCCTCGAAGCGCCTCTACGACGCGCCGCCGCAGCCGACCTCGGAGGCCGGCATCTATGCCTCCTGGGGCGGCGATCTCTACACCGTGCTCGGCGACCAGCAGGCCGACGGCGGCTATGCAATACGCCTTTATTTCCATCCGCTCGTGCGCTTCATCTGGATCGGCGCGGTGATCATGTTCCTGGGCGGCGCCGTGTCGCTCTCGGATCGCCGCCTGCGCGTCGGCGCCCCGCGCCGTGCGGCTCGCGACGTCGCCGCCGTTCCGGCCGAGTGAGGAGCGGATATGCGGCTCGCACCCTGGCTCGCAGCGCTCCTCCTCGTCATCGCCGCCACGGCGCCGGGCCGCGCCGTGACGCCCGACGAGATCCTGCCCGACGCCGCCCTCGAGCACCGCGCGCGCTCGATCTCGGCGGAGCTGCGCTGCCTCGTTTGCCAGAACCAGTCCATCGACGATTCCGATGCGCCGCTCGCCCATGACCTGCGCGTGCTGGTGCGCGAGCGCCTCAAGGCCGGCGACAGCGATCAGGAGGTGCGCGACTTCGTTGTGGCGCGCTACGGCGAGTTCGTGCTGCTGCGCCCGCCCCTCTCGGCCGGCACCCTCATTCTGTGGCTGACGCCCCTTCTTGCGCTCGGCCTCGCGGCGTGGATCGTGTGGAACGCCTTCGGCCGCGCCCGCCGGCAGCCGACCCCCGCGACCGGCTCGCGCCTCTCCCCCGACGAGCAAGCCGCCCTCGATGCCTTGCTGAAAAACAACGACACATCGAAAAACTAAGGCGGTGGTGGCTGAGTCCCTCACCTGCCTCTCTCCCGTCCCGGGAGAGGAAAGTGGATCATCCTTCTCCCGGGACGGGAGAAGGTGGTCCGAAGGACCGGATGAGGGACTTTTTTGACGGATATCAGCGCGGCAATCTTGCCTTGTCGCCGCTCGTCTTGTGCGAGCCGACGCTGCCGGTCTCGATGTCTTCTGGAGCGCCGTCGCGTGGTGCGCCGCGCCGCTCCGCATCGCGGGCGAGAAGCCTCCTCATGAGCGCCACCGTCACGAGCCCGGTCTCGTTGCGCCCCTCCGCCCGCTCGAACGCGCGCACGGCGGTGTTGAGTTGCGGACCATAGACGCCGTCCACCGATCCGAGATAGTGCCCCTCGGTGATGAGGAGCCGCTGCAGCCGCGTGAGTTCGCCGCGCGTCTCGACGATCTCGGCGCGTGACAGCGCGTCGAGCGCCGGCCGGAAGGCGCCCGACCCGACGGCCGTGTTGGCCACCGTCTCCGATTTGTAGCGATGCACCACCTCGCCGCGCTGCGTCAGCACCTTGGCCTGGAAATACGTGCCGACGTTGATGCCGACCACCTCGGGACCGGAAGGTCCGTCGACCAGCATCGGTGACCCCGACGACGCCCCGCCCGTGTCGCAGGTGTGCAGGACGACGTGCGCCGCGTCGACGAAATCCTTGGCGATCGCCTTCCAGTCCGCGCCCTCGAACGAGCGCCGCACCGCGCACGGCGCGCCCAGCACCAGCTTCCAGTCGCCGAAGTCGCGATGGAAGCCGACCTGGTAGACGCGCTGCGCTGCCGAGAGCTTGACCAGCGCGTCGGCGGGCTTGCGGCTGATCGGCAGCGCACGCCCCTTGCAGATCGGCGCTTGCAGCCGGATCAGCGCCCAGTCCTGCGCCGCATCGATCGGCGGGCGCACGCGCAGACGTTGCGAGCCCGCGGCCACGTGCTGCGCTTCCGCGTTGTGCCGCGTGCCCGCGATGCGCGACATCACCGCCGGACCGTCCGCGGGCTGCAGGCGGAACTGCACGCCCTTGAGCCGCAGCGGCCGCTCGCCCTCGGTGCGGAACAGGCAATGCCCCGCCGTCGCGATGGTGTCGTCGCCGACGCAGAACGCCGTGCACACGGAATGCGACCGGCCGTCGTAGAGTAGCCCGATCGACTGGGTCAGAGCCTCCTTGTCGGCGGGCAGCAGCACCCGGTCGTCGCTGCCGAACACCGCCACCCGGTGCACCAGGCTAGGGCGCCCCCGTCCGGATGGCTGTCCGGATGCGGGACCGGCGCCCTCGACGCTGAGCGGCGCCGACCACGCGCTGGCCCCGGCGGCGATTGCGGCCAAAGCCGCAAACGCGCCCATGGCTCTCCCCCTCGCGCGCGCGAAACGGGGTTGAAAAGGGTAGGCATTTCCCGATTTTGTGCGCATTACCAACTCTTAACGTGACCGAAAGGCAGCCGTAAGGCCGGAAGGACTACCTCTCGCCGTGACCAAGCTTTTGAGCGCTTCCACAGCGGAGGATTGATATGTTGGAATCCGGTGACGTCACGTCCGGAGCAAAGACCGGGCCAAGCCCCAAGACAGTTCCGGGACGCCGGATGGCACACGCAACCGTGGCGGCCCTCGCCACGGCGGGCATTCTGGCGGGCGGCCTCGCGCTGAAGCCCGCCTTCGCTCAGCTCGCCCCCGATGCGCCGAGCGTCGAGACCCCGTTCGGCCGCGCGCCGCTCTCCTTCGCCGACATCATCGAGAAGGTGAAGCCGTCCGTGGTGTCCATCTCCGTGGTCGCCGGCGGCAAGAGCGACAAGAACGCCAAGGGTCTCCCCGAAGGCTTCCCCGACATCCCCGAGGACAGCCCCTTCTACGAGTTCTTCAAGAACCTGCCGAAGGAGTTCAAGAATATGCCCCAGCAGCGCCCGACGCAGGCGCAGGGCTCGGGATTCGTCATCAGCGAGGACGGCTACGTCGTCACCAACAACCACGTCGTCGAAGGCGCGACCAAGATCCAGGTCAGCTTCGACGATCAGGAGAAGTTGGATGCCGATCTGATCGGCACCGATCCGCGCACCGACGTCGCGCTCCTCAAGCTCAAGTCGACCAAGCAGTTCCACGCCGTGAAATTCTCCGACAAGCAGCCCCGCGTCGGCGACTGGGCGCTCGCCGTCGGCAATCCGTTCGGCCTCGGCGGCACGGTGACGGCCGGCATCGTCTCGGCGCAGGGCCGCGACATCGGCTCCGGCCCCTACGACTTCATCCAGATCGACGCGGCCGTGAACAAGGGCAACTCGGGCGGCCCGACCTTCAACCTCGAAGGCGAGGTCATCGGCGTCAACACGGCGATCTTCTCGCCCTCGGGCGGCAACGTCGGCATCGCCTTCGCCGTCCCCGCCCGCACGGCGATGGACGTCATCACCCAGCTGAAGAAGAGCGGCTCGGTGAGCCGCGGCTGGCTCGGCGTCAAGATCCAGAACGTCGACGAGGACACCGCCGCCGCCATCGGCCTCGGCGAGGCCAAGGGTGCGCTCGTGAGCGAGATCACGCCCAATGGTCCGGCCTCGTCCTCGGGCCTCAAGGTCCAGGACGCGATCGTCCAGGTCAACGGCGACAAGATCGCCGACAGCCGCGACCTCGCCCGCAAGATCGCCGACTACGCGCCCGACACCACCGTCGACGTCAAGGTCTGGCGCGGCAACAAGGAGGAGACCGTCAAGATCCGCCTCGGCAAGTTCCCGGGCTCGTCCGAGGAGATCGCCAAGC
>JBFXEP010000105.1:0-8481 GCA_050179995.1 Hyphomicrobium sp. | reverse complement strand
GCAAGGCCCGTCCGCCCGCCGTCGCCGAGAGCGCCGCCGAATGAGCCTGCGCTTCACGATCCTCGGCTGCGGGTCCTCGGGTGGCGTGCCGCGCATCGGCGCCGGCTGGGGCAAGTGCGATCCGACCAATCCCAGGAATCGCCGCCGCAGGTGCGCGCTCCTCGTCGAGCGGCGCGGACCGCGCGGCACGACCGCGGCGCTCATCGACACGCCGCCGGACCTGCGTGAGCAGCTTCTCTCGGTGCGCGCCGAGGCCCTCGACGCCGTGCTCTTCACGCACGACCATGCCGACCACACGCACGGCATCGACGACCTGCGCATGGTCGCCTATGCCATGCGCAAGCGCGTGCCCTGCTATTTCGACGCCGCGACGCACGCGAGCATCGTCAGCCGCTTCGCCTATTGCTTCGTGCAGCCCACGGGCTCCACCTATCCGCCGATCCTCTCCGCCGAGCTTTTGAAATCGGGCGAGGCGCTTCGCGTCGAAGGCGCCGGCGGCGTGATCGAGGCGCTGCCCATCCGCCAGTTCCACGGCGACATCGAAACGCTGGCGTTCCGCTTCGGCAACGTCGCCTATTCGCCGGACGTGTCCGCGCTGCCGCTCGACTCTATGCCGCTGCTCGAGGACCTCGACCTCTGGATCGTCGACGCGCTGCGCTACATGCCGCACCCGAGCCACTTCTCGGTCAAGGAGGCGCTCGATAACATCGCGCGGCTGCGCGCCAAGCGCGCGATCCTGACCCACATGACCACCGACCTCGACTACGACGCCTTGAAGCGCGAGCTCCCCGCCCACATCGAGCCCGCCTACGACAACATGGTCATCGAGGCTTGATCGGCTCGCTTTCCTCTCCCGGGACGGGAGAGGATGCCCGTCGAGCCGAAGGCTCGCCTTCGGCGAGATGGGCAGGTGAGGGACTTGTGTTCAGGAGAGGGACTTGTGTTTTCGCCGGCCTGCGCCGGAGCGTGAAAAGCCCCTAATCCGCCCCTACCGGCGCACCTTCTCCCAAGGGAGAAGGAAGGGGCGTGCGGCTCAAACGTCGTTGCTGGCGGCGAGGGGGACCGCGGGGGCGGCCTCCGCGCTGAAGCGCACCACCCCGCCGTTCTCGGTCGACGATGCCAGAAGCAGCGGCAGCGCGAAGGTCGCGACCTGCTCGGGCGCGGCGAGCTTGCTCCTGTCCTCGCCCGGGAACGCCTTGGCGCGCAGCGCCGTGCGCATCGGTCCGGGGTCGATGAGGGCGACCCGCACGCTCGTGTTGACGACCTCGCGCGCATAGCTCTTGGCCAGCGTCTCGAGCCCGGCCTTGGACACTGCATAGGGTCCCCAGTAGGCGAGATCGCCGGCAGCGGCCGCGTCGGTGACGAATAGGGCCCGCCCCGCGTCCGACCGCCGGAGCAGCGGATCGAGCGTACGGATGAGGCGCCAGTTGGCGTTGAGGTTGACGTCCTTGACGCTCTCCCAGGCATCAGCCGCGACGTGCGGCAGCGGCGACAGTGGCCCGAGCACGCCGGCCGCCGCGACCAGGATGTCGAGCTTGCCCCAGCGCTGGAACAGCACCGGCCCGAGCTGATCGATGCGGTCCTGCGCCCTGAGGTCGAGCTTGAGGATGGTCGCGTGTCCGCCGGTGGCGCGGATCTCGTCGTCGACCTCCTCGAGCGCGCCTTGCGTCCGCGCCGAGATGACGACGTGCGCCCCCTCACGCGCCAGTGCCAGCGCCATGGCGCGGCCAAGCCCGCGCGAGGCCCCGGTGACGAGGGCGATGCGGTCCTTGAAGCGGGGAGGGGATGCCATGGCGGCCTTTCTGGCTCTTCGAGGCCGGCACTCTAGCCGCGGATGCGCCCCAAAGAGAAGTCTGCTCCGCCCGCTTAGTTTCCAAGGGGCGACGCGCCAAGTGCCACATGCAAGCCAAACTTCACTCTCCCCACATCCCGGGAAGGCGGAGGCCCAGCCCGAGCCTTACCCGGGAACCCAGGGGCAAAGTTTCAACGGTCGCGTGGTGAGCCCCCGGATCCCGGCTCTGCTCGGCACCACGCGGTGCCGCTTGGCCGGGATGACAGGAACGACGGATCGGCCGGGACTAACCCACTTCCGCCAATAGCGACAGCTGCCGCGTGCTGGCCTGGCCGTTCTGGTCCGTGAGGTCCGTCGGATAGTCGCCGGTGAAGCAGTGGTCCGTGAACTGCGGGTTGACGTCGTCGCGCCCGTTGTAGCCCACCGCCCGGTAGATGCCGTCCACCGACAGGAACGCCAAAGTGTCGGCGCCCATGAAGGCGCGCATGCCCTCGAGGTCATAGTTGGCCGCCAGCAGCGCCGTCTTGCTCGGCGTGTCGATGCCGTAAAAGTCGGAGTGCGTGATCGGTGGCGAGGAGATGCGCATGTGCACCTCGCGCGCGCCCGCGTCGTACATGAGCTGCACGATCTTCTTCGACGTCGTGCCGCGCACCACGCTGTCGTCGATCAGCACGATGCGCTTGCCGCGGATCACGCCCGCGTTGGCCGAATGCTTGAGCTTGACGCCGAGCGCGCGGATGCGCTGCTCGGGCTCGATGAACGTGCGCCCCACGTAGTGGTTGCGGATGATGCCGAGCTCGAACGGCAGGCCGGATTCCCGCGCGAACCCGATGGCCGCCGGCACGCCCGAATCCGGGATCGGAACGATCACGTCCGCGTCGGCCGGCGCCTCGCGGGCGAGCTGCGCGCCCATCTGCTGGCGCACGTCGTAGACCGAGCGGCCGCCGATCACGCTGTCGGGTCGGGCGAAGTAGATGTACTCGAAGATGCAGGGACGCGCCTGACGGCGCGGGAAGGGGCGGTGGCTTTCGAGGCCCGCCTCCGTGATAACGACCACTTCCCCGTTCTCCACCTCGCGCTCGAACTGGGCGCCGACGATGTCGAGCGCGCAGGTCTCCGACGTCAGCACGTAGGCGTCGCCGAGCCGCCCGATGACGAGCGGACGGATGCCGACCGGGTCGCGCGCGCCGATCAGCATGTCGTTGGTGAGGCCGACCAGCGACCATGCGCCCTCGATCTGGCGGATCGCCTCGACGAAGCGTTCGACCATGCGCCGCTTCTTGGAGCGCGAGAGAAGGTGCAGGATGACCTCGGTGTCCGAGGTGGAGGGGAAGATGGCGCCGGAGTTGATCAGCTCCTGGCGCAGCGTGAGCGCGTTGGTGAGGTTGCCGTTGTGGGCGACGGCGAAGCCGCCGGTGTCGATATCGGCGTAGAGCGGCTGCACGTTCTTGAGGGCCGGCTCGCCGGTGGTCGAGTAGCGGTTGTGGCCGACCGCCATGGAGCCCTTGAGGCGGTGGATGACGGCGGCGTCGTTGAAGTTGTCGCCGACGAGGCCGAGATGGCGCTCGGAGTGGAACTGCGCGCCGTCGTAGCTGACGATGCCGGCCGCCTCCTGGCCGCGGTGCTGGAGGGCGTGCAGCCCGAGCGCCGTGATCGCCGCCGCATCGGGGTGCCCAAAAACACCGAAGACCCCGCATTCCTCGCGGAGTCTGTCGTCACCCATCTTGGACAGGCCGAAATCCGGAAAGGTGTCGCCCCCGCCGCCGGGTGCGTGTTCGTGCGCCATGGCTGCCTCCCGCTAAAGCATCCGCCGCAACTTTACGTGTACTTGATGCAACGGCCGCTTCGCCGCACGCGATGACGAGAAGCTAACGCTCCCCTCCGTTGCATGCCGGCTTTATATGGCAGTCCGGGGGTACCGTTAAAGAGCTTTGTTGCAACTGTCGCCGATCTGTCGCGGATCGTTGCACCAAAGGCGTATGCCCGGCGCGCATCCGCGACCCTGCCACGGCCTCGTTTACCGTCTTACTGGGCCGGAGGCGCGTCCGGCGCCGCCGTCGACGGCTGTGACAGCGAGGTCGGCATGTAGGTCTCGAGCAGCCCTCGGATCACGTTGCCCGTCTCGCGGATGTAGGGCGTGGAGAGACCGTCCCGCACCCACGGGTAATGGTTCTGCTCATCGGGAACAAAAGAGGCGTAGAACATGTAGGGGATGACGATCAGCAAGAAGCCGCGCGCGAGCCCGAACACGAAGCCCAGGATGCGGTCGATCATGCCGACGCTGGAATCCAGGATCACGTCCGAAATTCGCGACGTGATGAGATGCACGATGATGAGCACGATGAGGAAGATGATGGCGCCGATGGCGATTTGGGCGACCGCCACCTGGGTTCCCATCTGGCCCGCCATGTCCTCGGCCACCTTCTTGTAATTCAAAACGAAATAAAGCGTCGCGCCGGCCGCGGCGATCCACGACAGGATCGACAGCAGCTCGCGCGTGAGCCCCCGGTACATGGCCAGCAGCGCCGAGATGAAGCACACCGCGAGCACGGCGGCATCGAGATAGGTCAGCGGTCCGATCATGTTCTCGGCTCCTCCGAACTGAAAGCGGCAGCGGCGTGACGCAGGTTCCCCGGCCGTTCAGTCGCACGCGCCGAGGCGCGCCGCAAGATCCTTGAGATGGGAAATGCGGTTGAGCTTGAGCCTGGTGCCGTCCGGACCCGCTTCCGACCTGAGCTCTCCGCCGGCCGGGATGATGGCGGCGGTGAAGCCCAGCTTGGCCGCTTCCTTGAGGCGCAGCCCCATGTGCGGCGAAGCCCGCACCGCGCCCGAGAGCGAGATCTCGCCGAAATGGATCTGCTTCGCATCGAGCGCACGGTTAGCGAGCGAGGCGAGCAGCGCCGCCGCCGCGGCGAGGTCCGCGGCCGGCTCGACGATGCGCAGCCCGCCCGCCACGTTGAGGTAGACGTCGTGGTGCGCGAACGACACCCCGCAGCGCGCCTCGAGCACTGCGATCAGCATGGCGAGCCGGCTCTGCTCCCAGCCCACCACCGCGCGGCGCGGCACGCCGAGGCCCGAGGGCGCGACCAGCGCCTGCATTTCGACCAGGATGGGACGTGTGCCCTCCATGCCGGCGAACACCGCCGTGCCCGCCGCCTTGGCGTCACGCTCGCCGAGGAAGAGCTCGGACGGGTTCGCGACCTCGCGCAAGCCCGTCTCCACCATCTCGAACACGCCGATCTCGTCGGTGGCGCCGAAGCGGTTCTTGGTCGCGCGCAGGATGCGGTAGGTGTGCCCGCGGTCGCCCTCGAACGAGAGCACGGTGTCGACCACGTGCTCGACCGCTTTCGGCCCGGCGATCTGTCCGTCCTTGGTGACGTGCCCGACCAGCAGCAGCGCACACCCCGCGGACTTGGCGTACCTGACGAGGGACTGCGTCGCCGCCCGCACCTGGCTGACCGACCCCGGCGCCGCCTCGAGCGCGTCCGACCACAGCGTCTGAATGGAATCGATGACGACGAGGTCGGCCCGCTTCTCCGTGCCGAGCGTGGCCAGGATGTTGGTGAGGCTCGTCTCCGCCGCGAGCGCCACCGGCGCGTCCGCGAGCCCGAGCCGCGTCGCCCTGAGGCGCACCTGCGCGGCGGCCTCCTCGCCGGAGAAGTAGATGGCGCGCCGCCCCGCGCGCGCAAGCGTGGCGGCGAGCTGCAGGAGCAGCGTCGATTTGCCGATGCCGGGCTCGCCCGCGATCAGCAGCACCGACCCCGGCACGATGCCGCCGCCCGTGACGCGGTCCAGCTCCGGCATGCCGGTCACGATGCGCGGCGCTTCCTCCGGCGCACCGGAGAGGCTCTCGAGCCTGAGCGCGCGTCCCTTGCTGGCGCCCGCGAGGCCCGAGCCGGGCGGCGCCGCCGCCGAGACCTCCTCGACGATCGTGTTCCAGTCGCCGCACGCGACGCACTTCCCCGACCAGCGCGGCGAGGCGGCCCCGCAGCTCTGGCAGACGAAGCTCGACCTCTGCGCCTTCGCCACGTCACGCCCCTCCGCCGATGTGCCGGCGCAGGAAGCGGCGGCTGAGGCGGCACAGCACCTCGTAGCCGATGGTGCCGGCCGACTTGCCCATGGCCTCGATGCTGAGCCCCGGCCCGATCAGCGTCACGAGATCGCCGCGCTGGACGTCCGCCGCGACATCCGTCACGTCGACGGTGATGAGGTCCATGGAAACGCGCCCGGCCACCGGCGCGCGCTCTCCGGCGACGAGCACGTACGCGCTGCCGCGCTTGCCTGAGGCCGCGCTCAAGGCGCGCGCGAAGCCGTCCGCATAGCCGGCCGCAATCACGGCAAGGCGCGTCGGGCGCGTCGCCTCCCACGACGCCGAGTAGCCGACGCTGTCGCCAGTTTTCAGCGTGCGCACCTGGAGCACGCGCGCCTTGACCGTCACCACCGGCGAGACCGGTGTGTCGCCGCCCCGGAACGCCTGCCCGCCATAGAGCGCATAGCCCGGCCGCACGAGAGTGTAGTGGTAGGGGGTGCCCAGCATCAGGCCGTCCGAAGCGGCGAGGCTCGCGGGCGCGGCAGGAAGGAGCGCGCGCCGCCTGTTGAAGGCGAGGCGCTGCCGGCTGTTCATGGGATGCGACGGCTCATCCGCGCAGGCGAGGTGGCTCATGATGAGGCGGAGGTCGAGCGTCGAGAGACGCCCCTTGTCCTGGGCGAGTGCTTGCACCTCGGCGGCCGAGAGGCCGACCCGGTTGAGGCCCGTGTCGACCTGCAGTGCCGCCGGCACCGGACGTCCGAGGCGGCGCGCCTCGCGCCCCCATTCCTCGATCTCCCCGGGGCTCGAGAGGACCGGGATGAGGTCGGCCGCGAGAAGAAGCTGCGCCGCGCCGGGGAAGAGCCCGTCGAGCACGAAGATGCGCGCCCCCGGTGCGATGAGCCGCGCGGTGCGCCCCTCCTCGGGCGTGGCGACGAAGAATGTCCTGCAGCCGGCCCTGGCCAGGGACGGGATGACCTCGGCCGCGCCGAGGCCGTAGGCGTCGGCCTTGACCACCGCGCCGCATTCGGCCGGCGCCACGAGCGCTGCCAGCGCGCGCCAGTTGGCGACCAGCGCGTCGAGATCGACGATGATGACGCCCGTTGCGTCCGCCGGCAGCTCGGGCACGCTCATGGCACGCACCCCCTCTCCCCATCGCCCTGCACCTGCGATGGGGCGAGGGGTCCATGCGGAGCATGGCTTCGCCATGACGTGAAGGGCAGCAACTTGCGCTGCGATTTGCGGCTGCCACTCACCCTAACCCTCTCCCGGTCGGAACGGGGAGAGGGGAAAGCATGGCTCCGCCGTCGGCCACCCGCAAACGTCATCCCGGCGGAGGCCGGGATCCAGCCACGTGTGACGTGAAGACCGCGCGCGCACCCGCAACAGCCCACCGGCGAGATCACCCGAACCGCTCGGGGAGCTGGAACTCGCGCGCGAGGTTCGAGAAGCGCGTGAACTGGCTCTCGAAAGCGAGTTGCACCGCGCCGACCGGACCATGGCGCTGCTTGCCGATGATCACCTCGGCCTTGCCGGAGACCGCCATCATCTGCGTTTGCCAATCGTTGAACTCCGCCGTGCCCTCGCGCGGCTTCTGCCGCTCGACGTAGTATTCCTCACGGTAGACGAACATGACAACGTCGGCGTCCTGCTCGATCGAGCCCGACTCGCGAAGGTCCGACAGCTGAGGGCGCTTGTCGTCGCGCTGCTCGACCTGGCGCGAGAGCTGCGACAGCGCGAGAATCGGCACCGCAAGCTCCTTGGCCAGCGCCTTGAGGCCCGTCGTGATTTCGGTGATCTCCTGCACGCGATTGCCGTCGCGTTTGGCCGAGCCCGAGAGGAGCTGCAGGTAGTCCACCACCAGGAGCCCGAGGCCCTTCTGCCGCTTGAGCTTGCGCGCCCGCGCCGCGAGCTGGGCGATGGAAATGCCGCCGGTCTGGTCGATGTAGAGCGGAATGCGGCTCATCTCCTGCGAGACCTGGACCAGCTTGCGGAACTCGTCCTCGTTGATCATGCCGCGCCGGATGCGCTCCGAGCCGAGCTCCGCCTGCTCGGAAAGGATGCGCGTCGCGAGCTGCTCGGCGCTCATTTCGAGCGAGAAGAAGCCGACCACCGCCCCGTCGACGGTCTTCTCTGTGTCGTCCGGCTGGCGCTCCGAGCGGAACGCCTTGGCGATGTTGTAGGCGATGTTGGTGGCCAGCGCCGTTTTGCCCATCGACGGGCGGCCGGCGAGAATGATGAGGTCGGACGGCTGCAGCCCGCCCATCTTGTTGTCCAGGTCCGAGAGGCCGGTGGCGAGGCCCGAGAGGTGGCCGTCGCGCTGGTAGGCCGCGCCCGCCATGTCGATGGCGTGCGTCAGAGCCAGGTCGAACCCCATGAAGCCCTGGCCGTACTTGCCGCGCTCGGCGAGCTCGTAGAGGCGCCCCTCGGCCTGCTCGATCTGGCTCTCGGGCGGGAGATCGACGGGCGTGTCATAGGCCGAGTTGACGATGTCCTCGCCGAGCACGATGAGCTGGCGGCGCACCGCGAGATCATAGACCGCCTGCCCGTAGTCCTTGACGTTGATGATCGTCGTCGCCGCCGCGGCGAGCCGCCCGAGGTACTGCGGCACGGTGAGGCCGTCGTCGATCGGCTCGGCGCGCTCGAAGAACGTTCTGAGCGT
>JBFXEP010000104.1:0-8544 GCA_050179995.1 Hyphomicrobium sp. | reverse complement strand
GGCGAAAGCTTGTCGATCTGCACCGCAAGCTCGGCCTGCTGCTTGGCGAGCGTCTTCACCTCGCCCCTGAGCTTCTGAAGCTCGCCGAGAATGTTTTCGAGCTTCTCGCCTTTCCGCTTCTTCCCCATGCCACACACCCCTTTGCCGCACAAAAGGCCCACACTGGAACGCTCCCATGGCGGAATGATGAGGGCGATCGTCCTCTATTGTTGCTCAAATGGCACGTTTCGTCTCGCATGTTCTTTCTGGCCCATTCGCTCGACAGAAAACGCACCGCTCGTGCATTGTACTCATCGGACACGCCGAGGGGACCATGTAACGAGAGACGTTATGATCGTTCCGCTACCCGACGAGTTGATCATGGCTTTCGCCGATGATGAGCTCGACGCCCGCTTGGCCATCCGCGTCCGCCACGCCGTCGACAACGACGACGACATCCGCGCCAAGCTCGAAGTCTTTCTCAGCACGCGCACTTTGCTGTCACGTGCGTTCGACGCCGTGCTGCGCGAGCCGATCCCGGATCGCCTCGAGCAGATCGTTCGCAGCGGCGTGAAGCGCCGCCGTAACCGGCGAGCGAAGCCGTAGATTGGGGCCCGTTAGACGTAGTTAGACGCCGGCCTCGCGCCAGAAAGTGGAGATGGCCGCCGCCGCCGCGTCAGGACGCTCGACCTGCCACCAGTGACCGCAATCGAGCCGCACCACCTTTGCGCCCGTCACCGCCCCGAGGCGATCCGCGAAAACCGCCTCCGCATAGGCGTCACGTTCCCCCCACATCACGAGCCCCGGCGCCGCGACCCGCCCGAGCGCCGGCCCCCATTCGCGAAACACATGCCTGCCCGAGCGGTAGAGGGCGAGAATGCAATCCCGCATGCGCTGATCGATGTGCCGCGCCGTCTCAGCCGCGTCACCCTCTGCCAGTCCGGCCTTCATCAGCATGTCGGCCGCGATCCCGGGCGTGAGCCGCTGCATGACCTTCTCGCCCGCGCCCGGCGTCTGCCAGAGGCGTGCCGTCGCGTGCCACGTGTAGTCCGCCGTGAGCGGCGCGCCACCGCCGACCCAGGTCCGAACGAGATCCGGCCGCAGCGTCAGCACGCGCATGAGCAGGATCGAGCCCCAGTCGTGCGCGATCACGTCACGCGGCGCCGGCACCGCCTCGAGCGCCCCGATCAGCCAGCTGACGTAGTCCTCCTTGGAGGCGGTGAAGCCCTGCGGCGTCTCGCGGTCGAATCCGGGAAGCGCGAGCTTGACGCCCTCCGGCGCCAGACGAGCCACCAGGCGGTCCCACACCCGCGCCGTATCCGGCACCCCATGCACGAAGACCACGGTCATGCGCCGCCACACCCCGGTTACATGTCGGTCTCAAGGAATATGGCTGGGACGGGAGGGTTCGAACCTCCGAATGGCGGAATCAAAGTCCGCTGCCTTACCACTTGGCTACGTCCCATTACCGACGGGACGTCGGGACATTGGTCCCAAGTGGGACATTGGTCGGAGCGGGGAGATTCGAACTCCCGACCCCTTGCTCCCGAAGCAAGTGCGCTACCAGGCTGCGCTACGCTCCGCCCGACCTCAATGTCCTCGACGTCTTTGAAAACGCGCCCCGGCTGCCGAGTGGGGCCGGAGCGCGAGGCGGCTTTATAGCGATAGCCTCATGGCAGGGCAAGCCGTCCGGCCCCTGCAATTTTCTCAA
Organism: Hyphomicrobium sp.; assembly: GCA_050179995.1. Lineage (GTDB taxonomy): Bacteria > Pseudomonadota > Alphaproteobacteria > Rhizobiales > Hyphomicrobiaceae > Hyphomicrobium_C. Next base: position 6,854 of record JBFXEP010000104.1, on the reverse strand, counting down.
AGCCCGAAAAGCTTTGCGGGCCGGAGCCGCAAGCGGTCCCGGCCCGCCCAGCACCTAGCGATCTATCCTACTTCCTCGGCTGCATGCTCTGCATGGCCTCGGCGACCAGCCGGCCGAGCTCCTGCGCCTGCAGCGCATAGGCTTGCATCTGCGACTGCGCAAAGCGGCTCTGGTGCGCCAGAATCTCCTGGATGTCCTTGGCGCTGGCGAGGTCGCTTGCGAGCGCGAAAGCCGCCTCCGCGTTCTGCTTGGCGAACTTCGTGGCGCGGTCCTGCACCGCCCTGAAACCCGACGATACGTCATTGCCAGGAAGCGATTTCGTCCAGAAGCTCATGGCCTGCGTCATGGCATCCATGAACTGCCCGTAGGCGGCGCGAGCCTGGTCGACGTTCTTCTCCGCGAGCTCGCGAACCTGCGGGGGGATTTCGAAGGGGTTCTGGGACATCAGCTTCTCCGGCTTTTGCACTCGGCGTGGGGGCCCTATTGGTAGCGCCTTATGGCCCGCCCGCCTACCCCGCACTTTGGTCAATGCCGGCACGGGACAACGGGCCGCAAGTCATTCCGGCAGCGGTATGAATTCCGTCTGATCGGCCGGGACCGGCGAGAAGCGCCCGGCTTTCCAGTCCGCCTTGGCGGCGGCGATGCGATCCTGCGACGAGGAAACGAAGTTCCACCAGATGTGGCGCGGCCCATCCATGGGCTCGCCGCCGAGCAGCATGAGCCGCGCCATCGACACGGCGAGGATCGAGATGCGGTCGCCCGGCCGGAACACGAGGAGCCGCCCCGGTCCGAACGTCTGCCCCCCGATGTCGATATCGCCGGCGACCACATAGACCGCCCGCTCGTCGTAGTCGGCGTCGAGCGGCAGCACCGCCCCCGGCGCCAGCACCGCCTCCGCATAGAAGCAGTCGTGCGGAAAGACCGCCGGCGACTGCGCCCCGTAGAGGCTGCCCATGATGAGGCGCACGCTCTTGCCCTCGCCCGTGATGCGTGGCAGCGCGGTCGACTCGTAGTGGGCGAACGAGGGCTCGCTCTCCTCGTGCGTCTTCGGCAGCGCGGCCCAGGCCTGAATGCCGAACATGCGCGAGGGGTGCGCGCGCCCGGCCTCGCTCGTGCGCTCCGAATGCACGATGCCGCGTCCCGCCGACATCAGGTTGAGCTCGCCCGGCTTGATGGCGAGCTCGGTGCCGAGGCTGTCGCGATGCATGATCTCGCCGGTGAAGAGATACGTCACCGTGGCGAGCCCGATGTGCGGGTGCGGCCGCACGTCGATGCCTTGCCCGAGAATGAACTCCGCCGGCCCCATCTGGTCGAAGAAGATGAAGGGGCCGACCATCTGCTTCTCCGCAGCCGGCAGCGCGCGGCGCACCTCGAAGCCGCCGAGGTCGCGCGCCCGGGGCACGATGACGTGCTCGATCGCGTCGCAGGAGATCGCGTCGCCGGGCTTGGGATCGTCGCACGGTTGCCAGCTCATGGCGTCCCCCTCTCAAAGCGAAGCTCCACTATAATGATTCATCGCCGCCGCCGGCAAAGTTCCTCTTGCCACGACGCTCCTCGAGACTACCGTAGCCCGGCACACGCCGAACCTGGCTGAAACAGCATGACCACGCATGAGACCAGAACCCTCGTCGAGGCCGCAGCCGCGAACCTCGGCCTCAGCATCGAGCCCGAGTGGATGCCGAACGTGATGCTGTTCTTCGGCGTCGCGTGCACGATGGCGAAACTGATCGAGGACACCGGAGCCGCCGCCGCCAGCGAGGCCGCGCCCGTCTTCACGCCGCGCTCATCAGGATGAGCACTGAGCATTTTCCCGGCGCCGCCGCCATCGCCCGCGCCGTCGCCGCGGGCGAGGTCACTGCGCTCGACGTCACGCGCACCGCCCTCGAGCGCATCGCCAAACGCGATGCCGGGATCGGCGCTTTCACCGACGTGACGCGCGAGCGCGCGCTCGCGGAAGCAGAGGCCGTCGACCGTGCGCGCAAGGAGGGCCGCGCGCTGGGTCCCCTCGCCGGCGTGCCTTATGCCGTGAAGAACCTCTACGCCGTGGCCGGGCTCTCGACACGCGCCGGCTCGAAAATCAACGCCGCCGATCCGCCGGCAGCGGCGGACGCCCTCCTCGTCACGCGCATGCGCCAAGCCGGAGCCGTGCTCCTCGGCGCCCTCAACATGGGCGAGTACGCCTACGACTTCACCGGCGAGAACGCGCACTACGGCCCCTCGCGCAATCCGCTCGACACGAGCCGCATGACGGGCGGCTCCTCGGGCGGATCGGCGGCCGCCGTCGCCGCCGGATTCGTGCCCGTCTCGCTCGGCTCGGACACCAACGGATCGATCCGCGTCCCGGCCGCCTTCTGCGGGCTCTACGGATTGAAGCCGACCTACGGCCGCCTGCCGCGCACCGGCACCTTTCCGTTCTGCGACAGCCTCGACCACCTCGGACCCTTCGCCCGGAGGGTGGCCGACCTCGCGCTCGTCTACGATACGCTCCAGGGCCACGATGCGTCCGATCCCGTGTGCGCGCCACGCCCGGTTGAACCCGTCACCTCTGAGCTGGCGAAGGGCCATGCGGGCCTGCGCATCGCCGTCGCCACCGGCTACTTCCGCGCCGATGCCGAGCCCGGCGCCATCGCCGCCGTCGAGCGCGCCGCCGACGCCCTCGGCGCGAGCCAGGAGCTCGACATCCCCCGCGTTGCCGAGGCGCGCGCCGCGGCCTTCCTGATCACCAATGCCGAAGGCAGCGCGCTGCACCTCGAGCGCCTGCGCCGCCGCCCGGCCGACTTCGATCCCGACACGCGCGACCGCTTCATCGCCGGCGCGCTACTGCCCGCGGGCTGGTACGTCGCCGCGCAGCGCTTCCGCCGCGTGTTCGAGACGGCGATGGCCGACATCTTTGCACACACCGACGTCATCCTCGCACCCGCCACACCGGCGAGCGCGCCCAAGCTCGGCCAGAAGACACTCGTTCTCGGCGGCCGCGAGGTGCCGCTGCGCGCCAACATGGGTCTCTACACGCAGCCGATCTCGTTCGTCGGATTGCCCGTCGCCGCCGTCCCGGTGCGCAAGCCGAATGAGATGCCCTACGGCGTCCAGGTCATCGCCGCGCCCTGGCGCGAGGATCTCTGCCTGCGCGTCGCCACCTCTCTCGAAGCCGCCGGCCTCGACGTCACGCCTTAACCCCGCCGCACATGGCGCAGGCTGGGTGTGGCGGGAGCGCCGAACGTGGCCCGGAACGCGCGCGCGAAATGCGCCTGATCGAAGAAGCCCGCGTCGTGCGCCGCGTCCGTGAAGCGGCTCCCCGCCGCGATCGCGCCGATCGCCGCACGCAGCCGCTGCCAGAGCCGGAAGCGCCGGAACGGAACCCCCACCTCGTCCACGAACAGGTGCTGGAAGCGCGACGCCGAAAGCCCCACTTCGCGCGCCGCATCCGCGACCTTCGCCGCCTCCTCGCGCCCGGACGCCAGCGACGCGATCGCGCGCGCGATGCGGGGATCAATCGCGCCCCACGCACGAGCCCCCGAGAAGCCGAGCACATCGTCAATAGCCGCACCAACCCAGCGCGCGCCGTCGCACGCCTCATAAACCTCGCGCAGGACGGATGGCGGACCCTCGGCACCGACCAGCGCACCGGACGTTTCATCCGCTGCGCCCAGCAGCGGCACCAGAGCCTCGACGCCCGCCTCACTCGGCTCGAGATAGAGTACCGCCAGCGGATCTCCCGCCGCGTCGAACTCGTAGGCGACACCCGCCGGGATCACGGCGCTCTTGAGGTGCCGCCACGCCCCGCCCGCGACCCGGAACCGGATCGGCCCATTGAGGCCCGCCACGTAAACGGGCACGCTGTGCGCATGCAGCGCGTTGCGCCCGAGCGGCCCGACGAACAGCGCGCGCCCGCGATCGATGTGCCAGATCGGCAGCAGCGGCGCGGCGGCGTAGTGACCTGTCTTGGCAGCACGTTCGTACAAGCGCCTGTCGCTCCGATCCGCTAGCTTCCCGCCTCTGGCACATAGCAATCCGACGAGGCGCTCTCAATGTCCAACGACGCAGGATTGAACCGGCGGCAAATCCTGTCTTCCGCTGCGGTGCTCGCCACGGCGCCGTTCACGCTGCCGCTCGTCGCCGACGCACGTCCGGCGGCCGCCAAGCTCGGACCCGCACAGCCGCGGCACTGGCGCTACAAGATCGGCGGCTTCGAGATGACGGTCATCTCCGACTCCGAGGTCTTCATCGACGGCCCCTTTCCCCTGATCGGAGGCAACGCGAGCGAGGCCGAGGTCAAGCACCTCATGCGCGACAACCTGCTCCCGGAAGCGAAGTATCAGCCCGGCTTCTCGCCGACCCTGATCAACACCGGCAGCGATCTCGTCCTGCTCGACACCGGCAACGGCGAGAACGGCTTCGTTGCCCGCCCCAACGGCGGATGGCTCGCGAGCGAGCTCGCGCCCGCCGGCTTCAAGCCCGAGGACGTCACCGTCGTCGTGCTGAGCCACGGCCACCCGGATCACGTCGGCGGCCTCGTCGAGGCCGGCAAGCCCCTGTTCCCGAACGCCCGTTATGTCATCGGCCAAGTCGAGTACGATTTCTGGGCGCCCGAAGGAAAGCACACCGGCGAGCTCGAGAAGTTCGCGTCCGTGTTCCGCGCCAACACGAGAGGCATCGCCGACAGGTTCACCTTCCTGAAGCCCGGCGACGACGTCGTGACCGGCATCCGCGCCGTTGAAGCTTACGGCCACACGCCGGGTCATTTGAACTTCCTCATCGAGAGCGAAGGCAAGGCCATCTACTCCTGGGCCGATTGCGCACACCATCAGGTCGCGTCCCTTTCGCGGCCCGATTGGTATTGCGTGTTCGACACCGACAGCGAGGTGGCAGCCAAGACGCGCAAGCGCGTCTACGAGATGCTCGCGACCGAGCGCCTGCCCATCGTCGGCTATCACATGCCGTTCCCGTCTGTGGGTTACGTCGAGCGCCAGGGATCGGCCTACCGCTGGCTCGCGCATACCTACCAGCTCAACCTCTAGGAACGCGCGGCAACGGCGACGGCGCGCCGCCTAGCGGGACGTAGTCGGATCGACTAAGTTCCGCCGAATGAGCCACGATTTGACCTTCAAGACGACGATGCACTTCGCTTACGGCGTGCCCGCGCCGGTAAGCCCCGGCATCGTGCGCCTCGTCGCCAACAACCCGAGCCCGCTCACCTTCAAGGGCACCAACACCTATCTCGTCGGCATGACGCAGCTCGCCGTCATCGACCCCGGCCCGCGCGATGCGACCCACCTCGCCGCCATCCTGAAGGCCGCCGCCGGGCGTCCCATCCGCCAGATCTTCGTCACGCATGCCCACCGCGATCACGTCGATTCCGCCGCCAGCTTGAAAGCGGCCACCGGCGCCACGATCCTGGGCTATGGCCGCGAGAGCTTCGCGCCCGTTGGGCCCGATACCAACCCGCAGGGCTCCGAGTTCATCGATTTCGTCTTCGCCCCCGATGTGAAGCTCGCCCACGGCGATGTCGTCGAGGAGAAGGAGTGGCGGCTCGAGGCCCTCCACACGCCGGGCCACGCGCCTGACCACCTCTGCTTCACGCTCGGCGGGCGCGGCGTGCTCTTTTCCGGTGATCACGTCATGGCGTGGAACACCACGCTCGTCGCCCCGCCCGAAGGCTCGATGGCCGACTACGTCGAGTCACTCGAGCTTCTGCTGCTGAAGCAGCATTCCGTATACCTGCCCGGCCACGGCGGGCGCCTCGAGGACCCGCAGCGCACGGTCCGCGCCTACCTCCTGCACCGGCGCTGGCGCGAGCAGCAGGTGCTCGAGGCCATCCGCGGCGGCGTCGGCACCATCCAGTCCATCGTGCCGATCATCTATCCTGCGATTGACATCAAGCTCTCGAGCGCGGCCGCCCTCTCCGTGCAAGCCCACGTCGAGCATCTCATTGCTCGCGGTCTCGTGACTTGCGACGGCGATCCGACTTGGGACCGTCCTCTTTCTCTGGCTTAGCCTTCTTTTTCTTCTGTGTGTCCTCGGCCGTCGGCGTCGTGGCATCGACGCGCGCGCGGATCTCTTTCACGAGCGCGCGGATGCGCTCCGCGTTGCTGCCCATGTCGCCGCTGCCGAAGCGCGACGCCGAGCGGATGTCGACGCGCGCCCTTTCCCCGTCGCCCGAGACGCGGATGCCCACATCTTCATAAAGACCCATGATCAGCGTGCGGTCCACGGCCTCGATGGCGCCCGGTGTGCCGGCCTCGGCATCGGGCGCATCGTCCGCCACGATGTCCATCTTGAGCCGCTTCACCGCATCCATGACGAGGCCGTAGGCTTCGTCGACCGGCCGCTCGATCGCCAGCGGCCGGATGTCCGGATAGGCCCGCGCCTGCTCGTCGGCAAAGCGCCCGCGATTGTACGTCACCGCGTTGTCGCCGGGGCCGCGCAGGCGTGCGACGGCTGCCAGCGACGGCGGAGTGTCGAAATCCGTCGTGACGTCGCTGATCAGCGGATAGTCGCGCACCCACATGATGTAGACGAGCGGCACGGAGAGCAGCGCCAGGCTCAGGCACACGGCGAACAGCACGCGCGCCGTGCCGGGCCGGCCGGTGTGCCAGATGATGGCGCCGGCAATGATCGCGGCCGCGATCGAGAGCCCCGCCACGCCCATCGCCACGGCCGCGAGATTGAAGGCGACCGGTGTCGCGAGCCCGAAGAGCCGGAACAGGAAGGCCGCCGCCACCAGAATTCCGAAGGCGAACAACGCGGCGCGCGTGGCCCATCGGCTCGCGGACGGCTCTCTTTCGGGGATGGCCAGCATCGGCGGGGAATACCTTGCCACTCAGGGGGGACTCGCGGGAGGATAGCGCCGGAAT
>JBFXEP010000103.1:0-8582 GCA_050179995.1 Hyphomicrobium sp. | reverse complement strand
GGCGAACACGGCGGGATCGACGTAGGCGGCGCGCGGCAGCATGCGCGAGGAGCCGAACGGGGCGAGCGAGAGCTCGATCTCGCTCACGGGAAGGGGAACGTGCGTGCGCGGCATGGTGGGACCTCCAAGCTACATCACTATCGTATCGGTTTCTCTGTCTCCGGCTACGGGCGCTGCGGCGCGTCGGCCGTGTAACGGTACTCGATGCTGCTGAACGCATCCACGGCGAAGCCGTAGGCGAACGACAGGCCCTCGGGTCCGGCCTTGATGCCGTGCTCGGCGTTGCCCGGGATATAGAGTGCGATGCCCGCCGCGACGCGGTGCGGCTCGCCGTCGACGGTTGCCGTGCCTTCACCGGACAGGCCGAGGTAGAACTCGGCCGGATGATGGCGATGCAGGCCGAGCCAGCCGCCGGGCTTCAAGTGCGCGATGCCGAGGATGAGGGACTTCGACGGCGTGCGGTCGCCCGAGATCAGCGTGTGCCAGGTGACGTCGCCGTGGGTCGGATGGTTGTCGCCTTCGAGCGGAACGTCGGCCGTCGACATGGTGAAGGCGCGGAAGGGCTTCGGTTCGGTGCTGGAGGTCATGGCTCTTACGTCCTCACTCAGGATGGCTTGCGCTTCAGCCGGATGCCCTCGCCGGCCTTCTCGGGAACGGGAAGCGTGGCGTGCTCGGCGGCGAGCGCCGCGACGCGGGCGGCAAACGGCTCGGGCCAGCTCGCCGCGCGCGGGCTCTCGCCCGACTGGTCGACGCAGAGGAAAAGCTGCTCGGTCGTTGCGAGCAGGTCTCCCGTGGCGGCGTTATGCATCTCGGCCCAGACGCGGAGCCGCTTGGCGTCGGATTCGAGGACGCGCGCGGACAGTGTCAGCGGAGTGTCGACCGTCGCCTCCTGCAGATAGTGGATCATCATGGAGACGGTGTAGATCGTGTGGCCGCTCTCTGCGCGGCCGTCCGCGTCAAGGCCCAAGTGGTCGGTCAGCGTCATCAAGGCTTCGCTGAAGGCCTCGGCGTAAGCCGCGTCGTTCATGTGGCCGTTGTAGTCGACCCACTGCGGCTTGACGGCGACTTCCGCCAGCGGAAAGGGTGCTAGGGCTGACATGGCGAACCTCCGAGCAACCGCTTTCTAGATGGCGTCCGGCCGGCCTTCGGCCAACCTAGATTGCATTGGGTCGGCCTTCGGCCTCGGGCCAGTACTTCGAGACGAGGGCCAGAAGCTCGATCAGGAAGTCGTCGCGGCGGCGCTCGAGGGCCTTGATGGAGCGGCCTGCCGCCTGCTCCTCGCAGCCGCCGGCGACCTTGTCGATCAGCTCGCCGGTGAGCTCGGGCGCGACGAGCTTGGTCCAGGGCAGCTTCAGCGCCGGGCCGAACTGATGCAGCATGTGGCGCATGCCGCCTTCGCCTCCGGCGAGATGGAAGGTGAGGAAGGTGCCCATCAGCGACCAGCGCAGCCCGCAGCCGTAGACGACCGCGGCGTCGATCTCCTCGGTGGTCGCCACGTCGTCGTTGACGAGCCACAGCGCCTCGCGCCACAGCGCCTCCATCAGTCGGTCAGCGACGAAGCCCTCGATCTCGCGCTTGATGTGGAGCGGGCGCATGCCGATCGACTTGTAGATCGCCTTGGTGCGGGCGATGGTTGCGTCGGAGGTCTTCTCGCCGCCGACGATCTCGACCAGCGGCAACAGGTAGACCGGATTGAAGGGGTGGCCGACGACGAGGCGCTCGGGCCGCTCGAGCTTGGCCGCGAGGCGCGTCGGGAGCAATCCCGAGGTGGAGGAGGCGATGATGGCCTCGGGCTTGGCCGCGGCGTCGATGGCCGCAAGCAAATCCTGCTTCAGGGCCTCGCGCTCGGGCGCGTTCTCCTGCACGAGGTCGGCGCCGTCACATGCGGCCTCGACGGACGATGCGTAAGCGAGGCGATCGGGCGAGGCGCCGGGCGCGAGGCCCTTGCGCTCGAGGGCGGGCCAGGCGTTGGCGATCGCCGCGCGCAGCTTCTCCTCGCCCTCGGGATCAGGGTCGTAGGCCTTGACGTCGAGGCCCTGGGACAGCGCGCGTGCGGCCCAGCCGGCTCCGATCACGCCCGTGCCGACAATCGCCAAGGTCTTGATGGGGCTCGATGAATTTGTCATTGCCTGTGATCCGATGGTGCGGGTTCGCTGCTGCTTCTGACGAGGCGGGCGCGTAGGTCGCGCTATCGCTGCTTGTTGAGCTTGAGCTTGACGCGGGCTTCCGCAGGGGTGAGCACGCGTGCGCCCATGCGCTCGACGATCTCCTTCGCGCGTGCCACGAGATCGCCGTTGGAGGCCGGGACGCCACGGTCGAGCCAGAGGTTGTCCTCGAGTCCGACGCGGACGTGACCGCCCAGGAGAGCCGCCTGGGCGACGAAGGCCATCTGCAGCCGGCCGATGGCGAAGCCCGCCCAGTTGGCGCCCTCGGGCAGGTGGTTGCGCATGGCGAGGAAGGCGTCGGTGGTGGCTTCCGCGCCCCAGGGGATGCCGAGGCAGATCTGGAACAGCGGCGGCTGGTCGATCAGGCCTTCGTTGATGAGCTGCTTTGCGAGCCAGATGTGGCCCAGCTCGAAGGCCTCGATCTCGGGCTTCACGCCCACGGCCTGGATGCGCTTGGCCATCACGCGCAGCACGTCGGCGGTGGCGATGAAGGCGCCGTCGCCGAAGTTGAGCGAGCCGCAATCGAGCGTGCAGATCTCGGGGCGCAGCTGCTCGACGTGCACGACGCGATCGTCGCCGTTGGCCATGTCGGTCTTGCCGCCGCCCTTCGACGGGTTCTCGGGATCGAAGAAGAAGTCGCCGCCCATGCCCGCCGTCAGGTTGATGACGACGTCCACGCCCGACTCGCGGATGTAGCCCACGGCCTCGCGATAGAGGGCCGGATCGCGCGCGGGCTTTCCGGTCTTGGGATCGCGCACATGCAGGTGCGCGACGGCGGCGCCGGCCTTCGCGGCCTCGATGGCGGCGTCGGCGATCTGGCGTGGCGTGACGGGAATCGCCGGGTGCTTGCCAACCGTATCGCCCGCGCCGGTGACCGCGCAGGTAATGACAATCTCCTGGTTCATCACGTCCCTCCGAAAATGAGCACGCGTCGTTCTCTGGCGCTTCAGATGCTCATGCCGTCCTGCCGAAGGCAGGCCTCCGGTCTGACGCATCCGCGCCATTGCGGGCGCTTCAGATGCCCACGCCTTCGGCGCATCCGCGCTGTGCGGTATGCCATTTTTATTTTGATTAGCCAATCAAAATTTTCTGGAAGTGGCGCGTATGTTCGTGCTAAAGGGGCGCTCGCGAGAGGAAGACGGCCTCCTTTACCCTCCGAGGTGCGCATGGATTTCGCCCTTTCCGAAGAACAAGAAATGATCGTCGCGACGACGCGCAGCTTCGTCGAGAACGAGCTTTATCCGCACGAGGCGGAGCTCGAGGAAACCGGCGTCCTGCGCCCCGAGCTGCGCGATGCGCTCAAGGCGAAAGCCATCGAGACGGGGCTCTACGCGGCCAACATGCCGGAGGACGTGGGCGGTGCCGGCCTCGATACGCTGACGTGGGTGCTCTATGAGCGCGAGCTCGGCCGCACGAGCTATGCGCTGCATTGGAACTGCGTCGGGCGTCCGTCGAACATTCTCCTCGCGTGCACGCCCGAGCAGCGCGAGCGCTATCTCTTCCCCTCCATTCGCGGCGAGAAGTCGGACTGCCTCGCGTTGACGGAGCCCGACGTCGGCTCGGACTTGCGCGGCATGAAGACCACGGCGCGCGCGGACGGCAGCGACTTCGTCATCAACGGTACCAAGCATTTCATCAGCCACGCGGATGAAGCCGACTTCGTCATCCTGTTCGCGGCGTCCGGCGAGGAAGAGGGTCCGCGCGGCAAGCGCAAGCTCATCACCGCGTTCCTGATCGACAAGGATACGCCGGGCTATACCGTGCGCGCGGGCTACAAGAACGTGTCGCATCGCGGCTACAACAACTGTATCCTCGAGTTCTCGGATTGCCGCGTGCCCGCGACGCAGGTTTTGGGCGAGGTGCACAAGGGCTTCGAGGTCGCCAACGAGTGGCTCGGCGCGACGCGGCTGCAGGTCGCCGCGACCTGCATCGGGCGGGCAAAGCGGGCGCTCGACCTCGCCATGCAGTGGGCCGTCGACCGCGTGCAGTTCGGCCAGCAGATCGGCAAGTTCCAGGGTGTCTCGTTCAAGCTCGCGGACATGGCGCTCGAGCTCAAGGCGGCCGAGCTGCTGACGCTCGAAGCCGCCTGGAAGTTCGACCAGCAGACCGTGACCGACATGGACATGGCCATGGCCAAGCTCAAGGCGACGGAGATGCTGGCCATGGTGGCGGATGAGGCGATCCAGATTCTTGGCGGCATGGGGCTGATGTCGGACCTACCGCTCGAGCGCATCTGGCGCGACGCGCGCGTCGAGCGCATCTGGGAGGGCACGTCCGAGATCCAGCGCCACATCATCTCGCGTGCGATGCTGAGACCGCTCGGAGGGTGAGCCCATATGCGGCGTGACCTCAGCCGTCTGTTCTATCCGAAGTCCGTCGCCTTCATCGGCGGCAACGAGTGTGCGCTCGCCGTGCGGCGCACGGTCGAGTTCGGGTTCCCGGGCAAGATCTATGCGGTGCACCCGACACGGAAGGAGCTCGGCGGGGTAGCGACCGTCGCCTCGGTCGATGCGATCGACGGGCCGGTCGATTCGGCGTTCATCGCCGTCAAGCGAGAGCCCACCATCGAGGTCGTGCGGGCGCTGCGGGCCAAAGGTTGCGGCGGGGCGGTGATCTACGCCTCGGGCTTCGCCGAGACGGGCTCCAGCGATCTCCAGGACGCGCTGATCGCGGCGGCGGACGGCATGCCGCTGCTCGGTCCCAACTGCTACGGCTACGTGAACAGCCTGGCGCGGGCCGCGCTCTGGCCGGACGAGCACGGCGTCGGCCTCGTCGATCGCGGCGTCGCAATCATCACGCAGTCCGGCAACATCGCCTGCAACCTCGCCATGACGAAGCGTGCGCTGCCGCTCGCGGCGGTGATCACGGCCGGCAATCTCGCCGACGTCGACATGGCGCAGATGGTGGAGGCGCTTTCCGAGGACGACCGCATCACGGCGATCGGGCTCCACATCGAGGGCATGGCGGACGTGGAGGCGTTCGCGCGGGCGGCGGCCTTCGCGCGCGAGCGCCGCAAGCCCATCGTCGTGTTGAAGACCGGCCGATCGGAGCAGGGCGCCAAGGTGGCGCTCAGCCACACGTCGTCGCTCGCGGGGTCGGATGCGCTCTACGACGCGCTGTTCCGGCGCATGGGGATCGCGCGGCTCTTTTCCGTCACGGCCTTCGTCGAGACGCTGAAGTTCCTGCATCACGGCGGGCCGCTCACCGACAACCGGCTGGTGTCCTTGAGCTGCTCGGGGGGGGAAGCCGCGCTCGTCGCCGACATGGCGGAGGACACGGGTAGGGGCAAAGGTGGGGGCGTGCGCTTCCCCGCCTTCGATCGCGCGACGCGCGAACGTGTTGCGGCGACGCTCAACGAATATGTGTCGATCGACAATCCGCTCGACTACCACACCTTCATCTGGCGGCAGGAGGACCGGCTCACGGCCACGTTCGCGGCGACGCTCTCGGGCGGCTTCGATGTCGGCATGCTGATCCTCGACGTGCCGACGCAGGCACACATGAGCCCCGAGGCGTGGCTCACCACGGCGCGCGCCTTCAAGGCCGCGGCAGGGCAGACGGGCGCGCGGGGCGCCGTCGTCGCCACGCTCCCCGAGTGCATGCCGCTCGATCTCGCCGACGAGCTGGCGGGGGCGGGCGTGGCGCCCATGTGCGGGCTCGATGATGCGCTCTCGGCCTTCGAGGCGGCCTCGTCGATCGGGCGCGCGTGGGCGCGGCCGGAGCCGACGCCCGCGTTCCTCAAACCCGATGGCGGGGCGACGAGGGAAGAGACGCTGAGCGAGTTCGAGGCGAAGGCGTTGCTCGAGACGTCCGGTCTCCGCGTGCCGAACGGAGAGGTCGTGGCCGCTTCGGAGGCGACGGCGGCGGCAGATCGCATCGGCTATCCGGTGGCGCTCAAGGTTTCCTCGGCGGCCATCGCGCACAAGACGGAAGCGGGCGGCGTGGTGCTGAACCTCGCCTTCCGCGAGGACGTGAAGCGGGCGGCGGGCAAGCTCGCGGCAATCGCGCCCGAGGTGCTGGTCGAGCGCATGGTGACGGGTGCGGTCGCGGAGCTGATCATCGGCCTCAAGTCGGATCCGCAGTTCGGCCTCGCGCTGGTCATCGGCGCGGGCGGCATCCTGGCCGAGCTGTTGAAAGATACCGCGGTGCTGCTGCTGCCGGCGGATCGCGGTGCCATCCAGCGCGCTCTCGCGTCGCTCAAGGCATGGAAGCTCGTCACGGGCTATCGCGGGCGCTCGGGCGATGCGGAGGCCGTGATCGATGCCGTCGAGGCCATCGCGCGCTTCGCCGAAGCCAACGCTTCGCGCATCGTCGAGCTCGACGTCAATCCCCTCATCGTCCTCCCGCGCGGGGCAGTCGCCGCCGACGCGCTTCTTCGCATGAGACAGCCATGAGCACAGCCGGACCCATCCGCACGACCGTCAACGGGGCCATCCTCGAGGTCACCATCGACCGGCCCAAGGCCAACGCCATCGATGCCGCGACGAGCCGCATCATGGGCGACATCTTCGCGTCGTTCCGCGACGACCCGGTGCTGCGCGTCGCGATCCTGACGGCTGCCGGCGAGAAGTTCTTCTGCCCGGGCTGGGATCTCAAGGCGGCGGCGGCGGGCGAGCCGCCGGATGTCGACTACGGCGTCGGCGGGTTCGGCGGGCTGCAGGAGCTGCCGGGCCTCAACAAGCCGGTCATCTGCGCCGTGAACGGGCTCGCGTTCGGCGGCGGGTTCGAGATCATGCTGTCGTGCGATCTCGTGATCGCGGCCGAGCACGCGACGTTCGCGCTGCCCGAGATCAACTCCGGCACGGTCGCGGATGCGGCGAGCATCAAGCTGCCGCGTCGCATCCCCTACCACGTGGCCATGGACCTCCTGTTCACCGGCCGGCGCATCGATGCGGCGGAAGCCAAGCAGTGGGGGCTCATCAACGAGGTGGTGCCGGCGGCGGAGCTCATGACGCGGACGCGCGAGGTGGCGCAGCAACTCGCCGAGGGGCCGCCGCTGGTGTTCGCGGCCATCAAGGAGGTCGTGCGCGAGACGGGCCATCTCCCCGTGCAGCAGGCGTTCGATCTCGTGACCAAGCGCAAGCTCAAGACGGTCGATGTGCTCTATTCGAGCGAGGACCAGCTCGAGGGCGCCCGCGCGTTCGCCGAGAAGCGGAAGCCGCAGTGGAAGGGGCGGTAGGGGCTTCTCTCCGGCTCGATCGCCGCGCGCTACTCCTTTTGCGCGTTGAGTTCTTGTGCGGCTCTGTAGGCGGACTCTGATTGTTTCCCCGCGCACTCCGAGTTGAACCATCTCGTCATGCTGGAGTGCCTTGAAACCTTTTCATTGTATGCGTCGACAGATTGGCTGTCGTATTGGTCTACCTGAGTGGAATCCATCTCCTCGGAGAGCCACTTTGCCTCGTTATAGATTCTCACGCACTCCTTCATGGCGTCATCGGAGATATAGGGTACGCTGGACGTGGTGCTGTCGGACGGCGGTATCTCATACTCTTGCGCCGAAGCACCGCTTATCGAGGCTAGTCCGATACAAACAAGAACCATCAGCAATTTATGCATGGCAACGCCCCCGAAATATGTACTGCTACGGCAACAATATTTGAGCGCTCTCGGCGCCGCCGGTGACACGAGTCATGCCGCGGACTGCCGATCGCAATAAAAACTCATCATACCGCTGAGGAGAGAAAAATAAAGGTTCTCACGGCGTGGACTCATCGACGACGTGGTGCCGGCGGCGGACCTGATGACGCGGCTGCAGGAGGCCGCGACCCAACTCGCCCAAGGTCTGCCGCGCACGCGTTCGCCGAGAAGCGGAAGCCCCAGTGGAAGGGGCGGTAGGGCCCGGCTCGCGGGCTCTGGGGCCCTAAATTATTGAATCTGATGTGTTTATCAGGTCAGCCTGCCTCATTTTTGTGTTGCAGGTCTGTCGTCATGCGCTAAACGATTCCGAAGCATCGGCGTTCGTGGTCGTTTCTCTCGGCCGGAGCCACCCTTTGGAGCAGCATGACCATACGAGCGTCGCGCCTGGACTATCTGCCGGACAGCGAACTGCTGCGCCTGCGGTTCTGCGATCTGCCGCTCCGCCTCAAGGGGTCCTTGATCGAGCAGCGCGCGCAGTCCGTGTTCGATGAGCTCGCGGCGCGCGACATCCGCTTCCGGCCGACACTCTGGATCTCCGAACAATGGTATAATCCGGACGAGGTCGTCGGATTCGCCGTTCCGTTCTATCTTCTGCATCCGCGACTGATCCGCCTCGAGCGCAAGATGATGCTGGAAGCCGAAGGCGCATCCCTGGATGAAGCGCTGAGCATCGTGCGGCATGAAACCGGACATGCCGTGGACGAGGCTTTCCAGCTGCGCAAGATGCGCGAATACCGCAAAGTGTTCGGCTCGCCGCAACGCGCCTATCCGAAGGACTAC
>JBFXEP010000102.1:0-8624 GCA_050179995.1 Hyphomicrobium sp. | reverse complement strand
CCGGATCGATGCTGACGGCCTTGCGGATCGCCATATCCATCCAGTCGGGTACGCGCGGCGAAAGCTCTGCGGCTGGAATGTAAAACAGCGCCGCCTGCGCCTTGGGCGTCGTCGCGTCGGACACGGTGTCTCCGTAGGGCAGGCCGCCCGTCAGCATCTCGTAGGCAACGAGGCCAAGGGAAAAGAGGTCGGACTTCTCGGTCCCCGGGCGGCCCAGAAAATACTCGGGCGCCGCGTATTGATGGGTGCCGAGGATGTCGCCGGTGTCGGTTGCAGGCATCGCCTCGCGCACCCCCGCGACACGCACCGAGCCGAGGTCGATGATTTTCACCGTGCCGGAGGTGTCGATCATGATGTTTTCGGGACGGATGTCCTGATGCAGCATTTCCTTGCGGTGAAAGGCGCGCAGGCCCTTGGCGGCTTGCTCGATGATGTCGCGCACGGTCTCCAGGTCGGGGCTCGGGTTGTCCTTCATCCATTTGCGCAGCGTCTGCCCCTCGATCAGCTCGGTGACCGTGTAGAGGCTCGAGCGCGACCGTTGCGTCTTCACCGCTCTCATGACGTGCGGCGAGTTGAGGCGCCGCGCAACCCACTCCTCCATGGCGAACCGGCGCCGCGCGTCGGGGTTGTCGCGGAGGTTCTCGGTCAGCACCTTGAGCGCAACCCGCTCGCCGGTTTCGCTGTCCGTCGCCACGAAAACCTGGCTGCGGTTCGTGGCATAGATCTCGCGCTCGATAAGAAAGCCGTCGAGGTCAAAGGGAAGGCGCGGCACCTCGGCCGCCGGGATCAGCTCCGCGCCGTGCAGCACATCCTGCGCGCTCTCCCCCGGAAGGGTGTCGATGCGGACGATCTGCACAGTCAGGTTGTCGTCGCTGCCGTTCGCGAGCGCGCACTCGACGATGGCGCGCGCGGCGGCATCCAGGTCGCCGGCCGGGGTGATGAGCGTTGCCATCTCGCGCGGGCCGACGAACTCGTGCACCCCGTCGGTGCTGAGGACGAACACATCGCCCGGCTTGAGATCGAGGTCGTGGTAGTCGATCTCGACGTTGGGGTCGGCGCCCATGGCGCGACTGAGGTAGCTCTCGGTCTTCGAGATCGCCCGGCGGTGATCCCGCGTCAGCTGCTCGAGGCTGCCTGCGGCAAGCTGGAAGATGCGGCTGTCCCCGACATGGAAGATGTGCGCGGCCCGGCCTTTGAAGACCATGGCGCTCAAGGTGCAGATATAGCCCTCGGTGCCATAGAGCCAGTTGCGCTGGCTTTCCGCGTAGAGCCAGGCGTTGGCGGCGCGGATGACGCGTTCCCCGGCCGTCTTGGCCGTCCAGGTGTCGGAGGTGCAGTAGTAGTCGGTGAGGAAGCTGTTGACGGCGATTTCGGCTGCGATCCGGCTGACCTTGCTCGGCGAGATGCCGTCAGCCAGCGCAACGGAAATCCCCTTCAAGGCGAGCTCGGCCCCCTCCGGGACGAGCGCCCCATGAAAGTCCTGATTGATGGGTTTGGGCCCGGCCTCCGAGAATTGACCGATGGTTACGGAAAGTTCTGGCGCGGACGAGCTGGTCAATATGAAGCTCCGTTTCGGGGTAGCAAGCCGGAGCTTCAAAGTGTGACAGGGTCCCGCTGCTCGTCAACGTTGTCGGTGTGCGACGAGAGAAGGTGCGGCACCGGAATCGGGCGTTGTCATCGTCGGGCACATCGCCGTTGATACCGTTGCATACTGGGCCGGCGCCACGCGCACTGTCACGCTTCGACCACGTAACGGCGCGCAAAAACTGCAGGCGCCTTCTGCTGCATTATTATTCGTACTAGTCTGAATTCGCATTCTTGACATGACGAGCGTAACGCATCGCCGTCCTTTTGTTGTTGTGTCGGAGGGGTCGTATGTTGTTTTCGAAGGCTATTTCTACAGCTCCGATGGAAGCGCCCCTTGCAGGGCCAAACCCCGAAACGTTTCAGCTGCTGACCAGGCCTCCTCACGTCGAGGGCATTGATCTCTTTTCGAGCCTATGGGCCGAAGGCGCGGACGACAGCCCCGCGGCCAAAGCGTTGCTGCCCCGCGACTTCCAGTGGGTTTCGGCCGGGGCGGCAGGCCCAAGAGTGCCCCTGCAGTTGTGTGAGTTTCTCGCCTACAAGGCGGGCATCGCCTACGAGTCCGAGCCGCGCATCAAAGCGCATCTGGAGAGCTGCGGAGAAGGCTTGTCCGGCAAAGCGGGACGCTTCAGGTTCTTTGACGCCACCAAGGCAGGGGAATCTCAACCCGGGCGCCTCGCCGATGCCCAAGGCTATGGGTTCGTTTTTGACAGAACGGCCTTTATCGTCTTTCGCGGCACGGAAAGCGCCTATGACTGGGCGATCAATCGCATCGATGCGTTGACCGACCAACTGGGAGGCACGAGCGACCGTCGCTACAGAGACCTCAAGCGGGTGTATGGGGAGCTGCTGGACAAGCTCGGAGATCCGTCGCCGGGTCGGCACGTCGGCTTCTGCATTGCGTGGGCCTCCATCAAGGACCAGGTCGAAGCCTGGCTCGTCGAGGTCCTCGAGGACGACCTGGCCGACTCGATCGTCTACACGGGTCATTCCCTCGGCGGCGCTCTCGCCCAGGTTGCTGCCTTCGATCACGCCCGCATCCAGGAGAAAATGCAGGCCCAATCCGGCGCTGCATTCGATCGCATCGGCGCCGTCGTGACCTTTGGAGCACCCGCGGTCGGCGGCAATCAATACGTGGACGCGTACAAGGCTTTGCTGGGCGACCGCACCGTTCTGCTCGAGTCGAGCGGCGACCTCGTGCCGCGCATCATGGACCGGTGGTACTACCGGGCGCTTTATCCGCTTCGCCAGCGCGTCAAATCAGGCATTCAGGTGCATACCGAAACCAAGGGCGGGTTTGGCAAGGTCGCCCGGCCCTGGACATTTGCCAGCGAGCCCCCGCTTTCGGACAGCGAGATCGATGCGATGCTGCGCAGCATAAAGGAGGAAGCCGAGAAGCAAGCGCGCGAGCGGGATCGGCGAGAGCAATCTGGCGCCCACGACAATCAACCGAAGGCGTCCAACGCGGCAAATTCGGCGTCAGGGAAGCAGCCGCCTTCCAAACCCGCTTCGTCAAGCGGCACGCCGCCTGGCAAGCCGCAATCGCCAGACACCGACGAACCGAACTGGGTCGTTATTGCGGTCGTTGGCGCCTTTGCTCTCGTGGCAGCTCTCCTCGTCTGGTATTTCGTCCGCCGCAAACTCTTCGCCCACGACATCGAGCAGCGCTACGCACTCTATCTGAGTACGCTCTCCTACCAGCAGCTTCGCGCCACATACAAAGGCGACATCCCTCGCGCCGACGAGGCGCTCGCCCGGCATCTCGTCTATATTCGCGGAGATTTGGCAAAGGCCAAAGCGCTGGCCAAAGCGATCCCCGGTGCGTCGAGCGACCAAAAGGAGTTTTTCGCATCCGTGCAGGGACTGCCGCTCCTGATCAAGGTGCGCGACGATCCGACGTTTATCGAGTATCTGAAGCGCAGCGACACGTTCCTGTAGCGGCAGTACGTCAATCCGTCCGGTACTTCTTGAGCTCGCGCACGAGGTTCGTGAGCCGCTGGGCGACGTCGGCGCCGGCGTCGACCGTCGCCTTCAAGGTCGCCCGGTTCTGGATCAGCTTGTTGAGCGTGTCCTGGCACTCGCCGAAGCCGAAGAAGATCGCCTCCGGCGCCTCCACCGTGCCGTCCTCGATGGCGCACATCACCTCGAACGCGCTCTGCGAGGCGAGCACCAGCATCGAGGCCACGTCGTTGATCGCCTGCTGGTAGACCTTGGCCGCATCCCCGCTGATGCGCGGTCCGTGCACGCCGAACTTCAAGGGCGAGGCGCCCTGCGCGCCCTCGCCGGCGAACAGCCTGGGATTGCGCTGGAAGCGCCGGAAGATCTCGCTGAGGTGCAGGCAGCACGTCTCGAGCTCGCGTAGCGCCGTCACCGCCTTGCGTTTCGGCCGCATGCGGTCCGCCGCGCGCTCGCGCGCCGCCCAGTGGATGGTCGCGATCGAGGCGATGGTGCCGAGCGCGGCGATGGCGGGCAGCACCGCCGCGAAGGGATCGGGGGCGATACGCGAGTCCGCATCGTCGGGCGCTTGAGGTTCGGGAGGTTTGGCCAAAGCTCGCTTGCCCTCGGGTGTCGGCGCCGGACGTGGCACAGGATGTCGGGGGGCCGCTCATACCGCAAGCGTGGAATCACGGCCCGCCGAGCTTTGAGCACGCCACTCTGGCAATACCGCGACATCGGCGATTCCCTCTCCCCGCTAGCGGGGAGAGGGCGCGCAACGTCAGTACACGCGCGCTTTGGGCTCGATGTAGGCGATCTCGTTGGTCAGCGTGTAGGTGTGCACGGGCCTGTACTCGAGCCGCACGGACTGGCGGTCGTAGTCCGCGAACGCCAGCGTGTGCTTCATCCACGCCTTGTCGTCGCGATTGGGATAATCCTCCCGCGCGTGCGCGCCGCGGCTCTCTTTCCGGTTCTCCGCCCCGACCACGGTCACCGCCGCCTGCGCGATGAGGTTGTCGTACTCGAGCGTCTCGACGAGGTCGGAGTTCCAGATGAGCGAGCGGTCGGTGACGGCGATATCGTCCGACGCCCTCCAGATATCGAGAATCCTCTGCACGCCTTCCTCGAGCACCGGTCCGTCACGGAACACGGCGCAATTGGCTTGCATGACCTTCTGCATGCGCAGCCGAAGCCCTGCGGTGGGCTCGCCGCCCTTCGCATAGCGGAAGCGGTCGAGGCGCGAAAGCGCCGCCTCCGTCGCGTTCGGCGCGAAATCCGGCTGCGCCGCACCGCCCTCGATGGAGGCCGCGCAGCGCAGCGCCGCCGCGCGCCCGAACACGACGAGGTCGATGAGCGAGTTCGAGCCGAGCCGGTTCGCGCCATGCACGGAGACGCACGCCGCTTCGCCGATCGCCATAAGACCGGGCACGATGGTGTCCGGGTTGCCGTCCTTCAGCGTCAGAACCTCGCCGTGGTAGTTGGTCGGGATGCCGCCCATGTTGTAGTGCACCGTCGGCAGCACCGGGATCGGCTGGCGCCTGAGGTCGACGCCCGCGAACACCTTGGCGCTCTCCGTGATGCCGGGCAGCCGCTCGGCCAGGATCTTCGGATCGAGGTGGTCAAGGTGGAGATAGATGTGGTCCTTGTCGGGGCCGACGCCGCGTCCCTCGCGGATCTCGATCGTCATCGAACGGCTGACCACGTCACGCGAGGCGAGATCCTTCGCGTGCGGTGCGTAGCGCTCCATGAAGCGCTCGCCCTCGCCATTGGTGAGATAGCCGCCCTCGCCGCGCGCGCCTTCCGTGATCAGCACGCCCGCGCCGTAGATGCCGGTCGGATGGAACTGCACGAACTCCATGTCCTGCAACGGCAGCCCAGCGCGCAGCACCATGGCGTTGCCGTCGCCGGTGCAGGTATGCGCCGACGTGCAGGAGAAGTAGGCGCGCCCGTAGCCGCCCGTCGCCAGGATTGTCCGCTTGGCACGGAAGCGATGCAGCGTGCCATCGTCCATGTTGAGCGCGATGACGCCGCGGCACGCGCCCTCCTCGTCCATGAGCAGGTCGAGCGCGAAGTACTCGACGAAGAACTCCGCCGAGTGGCTGAGCGACTGCCCGTAGAGGGTGTGCAGCATGGCGTGCCCGGTACGGTCCGCCGCCGCGCACGTGCGTTGCGCCGGCGGGCCGTTGCCGAAATCCGTCGTCATGCCGCCGAACGGGCGCTGGTAAATCTTGCCGTCCTCTGTGCGCGAGAACGGCACGCCGTAGTGCTCGAGCTCGTACACCGCGTCGGGAGCGTGCCGGCAGAGGTACTCGATGGCATCCTGGTCGCCGAGCCAGTCCGACCCCTTGACGGTGTCGTACATATGCCAGCGCCAGTTGTCGGGGCCCATGTTGCCGAGCGAGGCGGCGACGCCGCCCTGTGCCGCGACGGTGTGCGAGCGGGTGGGGAACACCTTCGTGATGCAGGCCGTCTTGAGCCCGGCTTCGGCGCAGCCGAGCGTCGCGCGCAGCCCCGCTCCGCCCGCGCCGACCACGACGACGTCATAGGTGTGATCGTGAAGGGGATAGGCGCGGCCGTTGACGGCTGGTGCGCGCCCCGCCTCGGGCGGAGCCTTCCCGTTGCTCTTCGCAGCCATCTGGACGCTAGCCTCCGAACGAGAGCTTGAGGATGGAGAGGATGCCCGCCGCAGCCACCGCGATGGTGAAAAACGTGTTGAGCATCAGGAGCACGATCTTGGCGCCCTCCGCGTGCACGTAGTCCTCGATGATGACCTGCATGCCGATGCGCATGTGGAGTGCCGCCGACACCAGGAAAAGGAGAAGCGGCAACGCGACCAGCGGATGCCTGAGGGTCGCCGCGACCGCGCCGTGATCCGCACCCGCGAGAGTGACGCCGAGTCCGATGGCGAAGATAGCGAGCAGCGCGTTGGCGGCGCCCGTCACGCGCTGCAGCCAGAAATGATCGGCGCCTTCCTTGGCCGAGCCGAGGCGGCGCACCTCCTTGAGCGGTGTGCGCATGGTCATAGGTCTGCGCCTCCGGCCGAGAGGAGCACATAGCCCCAGATGGCGAGCGTGAGCAGAAGAGAGACGGCGAGCGTGCCCCAGGACATGAGGTCGATGGTCTTGAGATCGAAGCCGCGGCCGGTGTCCCAGATGAAATGCCGCAGGCCGCCGACGAGATGGTGCAGCAGCGCCCACGTGTAGCCGAACAGGACGATCAGCCCCGGCCACGTGCCGAGGAGCCCCGTCACGTAGCCGAAGTAGTCGGGCCCGCTCGCAGCCGCCGTGAGCACCCACACCAGGAGCAGTGTGCCGGCATAGAGCGCCCCGCCGGTGATGCGATGCAGGATCGACATCACCATGTTGACTTCGGGCTTGTAGATTTGCAGGTGCGGCGAAAGCGGGCGTTCCGCTTGTGATCCCACCTTCGCGTTGGCGTCGGCCATCGGTTCGTTTCCCAGCGTCGGCCGCGTCGAAGCGGCCTCTTTCGCGTTGTAGCCTGCGCTCAACGGCGGGGCAATTCGCCAAATTGCGCGCTGCGACGTTGTGCGGGCATTGGCCAAATGACGATTTGCGCGCTCAGGTTAGCGAGCCGATGATGGCTTTGCCGAGTCCCTGCCCGCTGTCGTAGGCGTGCTCGGCAAGGCGCCCGAGGCACCAGTCCCCGGCAACCCCGAGCTTGTAGTGCGTCGAGTAGATGAAGCTCTCGCCGAGCGCCTGCTCGACGAGGCCGTGCGACCAGAGATGCGCGCTCATCTGCTGCGGCGTGACGTCGGGCAGCGAGAGCTGCCGCGTCACTTCCGACCACAGCTCCTGCGCCACCGCTTCCGGGTCCGCATCCTCCGTCTCGCGGCTCCACGCTGGTGAGGCATGGATCACCACCGTCTCGCCGCCGCCGGAAACAGTGCGGCCGGGCTTCGAGCTGTTGCGCGCGATCCAGCGCAGCACCTCCGACATGTCGGAGTAGACGTCCTGATCGGGCAGCGTGCGCTCGGCGAGCCGCACCATCACCGCCCAGGTCGGCTGCATGCGCACGCGCGACAGCGCCTCGACCATGCCTTCGACGCGCCCGAGCAGCAGCCGCGCGACCGGCGCGGGAATGGCGACCGCAACCGCCGCGAACGGGCCGGCGCTCGTCTCGTCCTCGAGCCACACCGTCCAGCCTTTGTCCGTCTGGCGCAGCGTGTGCACCTTCTTGCCCGTGTGCACGCGCACGCTTTCGGCGAGCGGCCGCACGATGGAGCTCATGCCGGGCATGCCGACGTACCAGGTGTGGAGTTGCACGCCCTTGCTCTCGCCCGGCGCCGTCTTGGGTTCCCAGCGCGCTGCATATCCGGTGGAGACGAGCTCATTGATGTAGGCGCGGAACCTGTCGGAGCGCGCGGTGAGGTACTGCGCGCCGGAATCGAAGGCGATGAGTCCGTTGCGGACGGTCGCGACACGGCCGCCGAGCGTGCGCTCCTTCTCGAACACCTCGACGAAGCACCCGGCACGCCGGAGATAGGATGAGCACGACAAACCGGCTAAGCCCGCGCCGATCACGGCCACCTTGTGGGTCAATTTATCAAGCGGCAGGCCGCCCCTCTGCAAAGAACCGCGCCCGCGAGGACCGCCGAAGCTCGGCGTGTCAGGATCGCGCAACTGCGGCCTTCACGACAAGGGATGAATCGCCAACGGTTTGCAACTACGGAAACGCAACTTGCAGAAATGCGCGCGCGCACGTTGCTCTTAATACGCATTAACGCGGCAGGAGAACCCAAATGTCGAGATCAAGGATCACCCCGTCGGCGTAGGTATCGCCGTTGCTCTTGAACGGAAATTCACTGCAGTCCTGGTTCTTTACTGCGACCAGGCGCGTTCTGAGCGCGCCCACGTCGGTGCGTCCCGGCAATTCGGCCTTCTCCAGAATTTCGCTCCACGCATAGACGGTATCGCCGGCGAAGAGCGGCGCCACGTGCCGCCCGCCGTTGATGGCTGCAATATGGAACGCGTTGTTCATGCCGTTGAAGGACAACGCCCGCGCGAGTGAGATCGTGACCCCGCCGTAGACGATGCGTTTTCCGAATCGTCCTTTCGCCTCTGTGTGTTGGTTGAAGTGCACCTTGG
>JBFXEP010000101.1:0-8700 GCA_050179995.1 Hyphomicrobium sp. | reverse complement strand
TCGGTGATGTAGTCGCGCTGAATCGGCATGGCGTCGCGCTTCTTGGCCAGCTGCATGTGGAAGACGAGCTGGCTGCCGGTGCGGAACATCATCTCGGCGCTGATCAGATAAAACTCCCACATGCGGCAGAAGCGCTCGTCGTACATCGCGGCGACCTTGGCGCGGTTGGCCTGGAAGCGGCGCTCCCAGTGCGCGAGCGTCTTGGCATAGTGGAGACGCAGGAACTCAAGGTCGGTGACCCAGAGCGAGTTCTGCTCGACGGACGTGAACACCTCGGACAATGCCGGCGAATAGGCGCCGGGGAAGATATACTTGCGGAGCCATGGGCTCGCGGTGCCGGGCGGGCTCATGTGACCGATGGAGTGAAGCAGCATGACGCCGTCATCGGTCAGGAGATCGTTCACCTTGGCGAAGAACTCGTTGTAGTGATGCACGCCCACGTGCTCGAACATGCCGACCGAGACGATGCGGTCGAATCGCTCGGAGAGGTCGCGGTAGTCGCGGAGCTCGAAGCGGACGCGATCGGCGAGGCCGAGCGCCTTGGCCTTCTCGTTGGCGAGCCGGCACTGCTCCTTCGACAGCGTGACGCCGACAGCCTGGATGTCGGCGATGCGCGCGAGGTAGAGCACCATGTCGCCCCAGCCGGAGCCGATGTCGAGCACCTTCTGGCCCGGCTTCAAGCCGAGCTTGGAGGCGATGAGGCGGAGCTTGTTGTGCTGGGCCTCCTCGAGCGTGTCGTCGTCGCTCGCGAAGTAGGCGCAGGAATACTGCATGCCGCGGTCGAGGAAGAGGCGGTAGAACTCGTTGCCGATGTCGTAATGGTGGGCGACGTTCTTCTGGGCTTTGCCGATGGGGTTGGCCTGCTGGAAGCGCCTCAGGCCAATCGAGACGCGTTTTAGAACTTTCTGCAAGGGATAAGAGCCGAGCGAGAGCCGGTTGATGGAGAACAGCGTCAGGAAATCGCGCAGCGTCGAGCCCTCGAAGCTCATGCGGCCGTCCATGTAGGCTTCGCCCGCGGCCAGCTCCGGATTGGTAAAGAGCGTGCGATAGAGCGTCGGATCGGTGAGACGCATGGTGACGTCGGGGCCCGGCTCGCGCCCGCCGAAGACGTGCGTCTTGCCCTCGGCGTCGATCACCTTGAGGGTGCCCTTGCGGACGAACGACTTCAGCATGTGCGAGAGTGGGAACATGGGGCCTCGCTGTCCTCGGTGGCAAAAGCTCTAGGGCGTTCCCCGGGCCGAGTCTATCGGACCGGGAAACGCCCCAGATGAAGGACGGAGTGGCGATTGTCAAACGTCAGGGCGTGGGCCGGAACACGCCGTTCTCGTCGCGCTTCAGGGGCGCCTTCTGTTGCGGCAGCGGGGCGCCCGGCGCGTCGGCGACGGAGACGCCTTCGGGCCAATCGGCCGGCGCCACCGCGACATAGCGCGCATAGCCGCCCGAGCCGCCAAGGGGCTTGGCAAAGCCGATGATAACGAGGGCGCCCGTCTCCGGAACCTTGTCGAGATTGGCGACGCCTTCAGCCTGCGTGAAGTTGTTGTGCAGCAGCCAATGCTCGCCCTCGAGGTTCGGCGTGGTGTCGGTGTCGAGCGGCTCGTGGCCGTGGAACAGGATCTTGCGCTCGAGGTGCAGGAACTTCAGCGCGTCGAGGCTCACGCCCGGAAAAGGCGTGGCGTTGAACTTGGGGATGTCAGACCAGCGCTTGTACCAGTCCGAGCGCACGAAGACGATGGAGCCCTCGGGGATGCGGCCGTTCTTCTTCTCCCACTCCTCGATGTCGGCGACCTTGAGATGGTAGCCCTGGTCGGTCGCGACCTTGCCGCTGATGTCGATGACGACCAGCGGGCGGACAGCATAGGTGGCCGGGAGGTCGCTGATGGTCGCGCCGAGCGGGTTCCAGTGCGACGGGGGGTCGAGCTGGGTGCCGTACTGGTCGGTGGTGAGGTCGTAGGCGGTGGCGACGAAGCCGTGCTTCTCGTAGGTGAACTCCTGGCCCTTCTCGATGTAGCCCTCGATGGTCTGCCCGGCGATTGAGGGCTTGAACTTCGCCGGTCCGAAGCCGGGCCACACCGGCTGGACGGGCGCGAAGGCATGGGTGAGGTCGATGTACTTCGCCTGCTTCAAGGTCTCGCTGTAGAACTTCCACAAGGGCGGCTCGTCGGCCAGCGCGGGGCCGGCCATCGCCAGCGTCGCGCTCACCACGGCAAAGCGGGCAATGCGTTCGAATGTCATCTCGTGCCTCCATGCTCATCGGCTTGGAGGAACTGTCGGACGGAGAAAACCCTATGGTCAAGGGCAGGCACGCGCTGAGGCCAGCCGATTTTCTGATAACATTTCCGGCATTTGCGCAATGGACGAGCCGCCGCCGACCGGCGGCACAGTGGGCGCTCAGGCGGCCGATCGCGTGCCGCGGGCCTTCTCGGCGGCCTGGCGGATGGCCGCGATGTTGGCCGCGTAGCTCTCCTTGGCGCCGCCCTTGAAGACGGCGGAGCCCGCCACGAGCACATTGGCGCCGGCGGCGGCCACCAGGCCGGCGGTGTCCGGCGTCACGCCGCCATCGACCTCGAGGTCGATCGGGCGGTCGGCGATCATAGCGCGCACGCGACGGATCTTTTCGAGCTGGGCCGGGATGAACGCCTGGCCGCCGAAGCCCGGGTTCACCGTCATCAGCAGCACGAGGTCGAGGCGGTCGAGCACATGCGCGATCGCGCTCTCGTGGGTGGCTGGATTGAGCGAGACGCCGGCGCGACAGCCCAGGGCGCGGATCGCCTGCAGCGAGCGGTCGAGATGCGGGCCGGCCTCGGCGTGCACGGTGATGATCTCGGCGCCGGCCTTGGCGAAGGCGTCGATGTAGGGATCGGCCGGCGCGATCATCAAATGGCAGTCGAAGGTCTTCTTCGAGCTCGCGCGAATGGCGGCGATCACCGGCGGGCCGAAGGTGATGTTGGGGACGAAGTGTCCATCCATGACGTCGAGATGGATCCAGTCGGCGCCAGCGGCGTCGACGGCTGCCACCTCGGCGCCGAGCTTGGCAAAGTCCGCCGACAGGATCGAGGGCGCGATGATGAGCGGTCGCGACATCGGGGTGTCCGTTTTCGTCCACAGTTCAATCCTTGCCCTACACGGCAGGTAGCGGCGGGGCAAGGGGAGACGGCGCGACAATCCCAAGCCATCGCAGCGCAGGGTGTCCAGGGGGATCGCTGTCGTGGATGCAATTCTGCGTCACGCACCCCCAATTCGACGTACCGGCGGGGAAATACTGTCGTCTGACGGAAAGTGGTGCTAACTTCACGGTATTGGATGGGCAACCATCGCAAAAGATTGCCTGGAAGACTTCTTCGACTTCGCCTTCGGCTGCGCGGCAGATCGCGCCGCGCAGACTTCAGTCTTAGGTCGGCACTCGATTTTTTTTTGGCCATGCCCAGGGGAGGGCCGGCCGGATTTGGAGTGAATAGCCATGTCGGCGCTGCAAGCGAGCATCAGCCTCAACATTCCAGCCCTCGTCGCGTTTGCCTCCATCGTCGGCGTGTGGGCCTTCTTCCTTCCCATTAACGTGCGCGATGTGGACAACCGGCGCCTGCCACCCAATCCAACCGCCCGCATTCTCTTCATCTTCCTGTCCCTGATGCTCTACCTCGTGCTGGTCGGCGCGCTCAAGCTCAGCGGCGACGCTTTCGAGCACGTGGGCAACGAAATGTTCCAGGCCGCCATGAAGCTGTTCAAGGGCCAGGAACCGCTGATGGCGGTCACGCTGCTCGCCGGGTTGCGCACCGTGCCTCTGTTCCGGGAGCTCGAAAACAACCTCATCATCTGGCTGCATTCGGCACGGCACCTCAACGCGGACGCGGTCACCCTCACGAGCCACCTGCAGGATTGCTCGTTCGAACCCACACCCGGGGAGCAGCAGAAGAACATCAACAACCTGCGCGAGTTCGACGTCTACGTCACGGATACGAAGGCGAACGTGCTGCATCTCGAGGCGGTCAATGCCTGGCGCAAGACGAGCTCGCTCCTGCGTGCGCTCCGGGATTGGAACGACTCGAAGG
The DNA here is from genome assembly GCA_050179995.1 of Hyphomicrobium sp. Lineage (GTDB taxonomy): Bacteria > Pseudomonadota > Alphaproteobacteria > Rhizobiales > Hyphomicrobiaceae > Hyphomicrobium_C. The sequence continues at coordinate 4,654 of JBFXEP010000101.1, read as the reverse complement.
AGAGCGTGCTCAACCGCGAGGATCTCAAAGTCCTCGAGCAGCTCGAGAAGGCGCACCGGCGCAAGACGCGGCTCGCCATGGACATCATCCGCATGCTCGAGCTCGTCGAGCGGGGCGGCATGCCGGGAAGCGCCATGGGCGAGGTGGCGGGGCAGCTCGCCAGCGCCTCGCACAAGGACCGCGCCGAGATTGCGAACATGGAGAACCGGCTGCAGGAGGTGCTGCCGGGCCAGGGCGAGCAACACCGCGAGCCGATGCGCATCACCTACAGCGAGCTGCAGCAGTATCTTTCGCAGATCGAGGGCTATTTCCGCGTCGAGTACAGGTATCTCCTGCAGCAGGCCGCCGACCTCTCCGCCAAGTCGATCGTGTTCGCGGGCGAGGATGCGCCGCGGCGCCTCGACTATCTGAAGACAATCGGCTTCGGCCAGCTCGGCCGCATCGAGCGCATCAATTTCGACCGCATCCTGTGGGTGTTCTTCGCCATCTCGCTCGGCGGGTTCCTGATCATGTTCCTGTGGCCCAGGACGCAATCTCCGACTCGGTTCCAGATCAGTCCGGACCTCCTTGCGCGTATCGCGCTCGTGACGGCGCTCGCGTCGCTGGTCGGGTCGGTGGTGGGATCGAGCCGAAAGCTGCAATCGCGCCCCATCACGCCCTGGACCCACTATCTCATCGCCGGATTGGTCGCCGCCTGCATGTTCGTGCTGGTGCACGGCACAGCCGTGATGCTGTCCGCGCTCAGAGCCGACCCGGCGGCGGCCGAGACGGCGAGCGCTGCTCCGCCGTTCCTGAACATGCTGCCCTGGGCGGCCTCACCCTTCTATCTCGCGATCGCCATCTGCTGGCTGGCGAGGATGCCCAAATGGCCGGGGGCACCGGGGGCGAATTTGGAACGCGTGTTCGATGGTCTCGCCATCTGCGCCGTCATGCTGCTCGCCCAGGCGACGGCGACCTCGCTGCACCTAGCTTTCAAGACGAGCTTCGTGCCGATGCTCGAGCAGCGCATCGCGGAGAGCGGCGGTCTTCTGTACCACCTGTTCAAGCCCAACCCGACGCTGCTGCTCGGGTTCTTCGTGGGAGTGGTTGTGATCAAGGACGTGCGTCGCGCCGCCCACTCGCAGCTCACCGATCTCGAGGCGCTGCGCGCCTACACGCAGGCCGAGGAGGCGATCAAGCCTCTGTTCAGCGAGGATAGCGTGGGCGTGCGCCTCAAGCCTCGCCTCGCAGCGAGCGGGTGAGCCCAGAGCTCGGGCGCTTTGATCGACTCGCGATCGCGCTCCAGGTCATTTGATCAGAAGAACGTGCGGCGCTTGCGCTCGATGAGCTGCAGGATCATCGGCGTGAGGATGAGCTGCATGGCGAGGTCGAGCTTGCCGCCCGGGATGACGATCGAGTTGGCGCGCGACATCCAGCTGTTCTGGATCATGGAGATCAAATAGGAGAAGTCGATGCCGCGCGGATTCTTGAAACGGATGACGACCATCGATTCATCCGGTGTCGGGATCCAGCGGGCGATGAACGGGTTCGACGTATCCACGGTCGGGATGCGCTGAAAGTTGATGTCCGTCTCGGTGAACTGCGGGCAAATGTACTTCACGTAGTCGGGCATGCGGCGCAGGATGACGTCGGTGATGGCTTCCGGCGAGTAGCCGCGCTCATCCTTGTCGCGATGGATCTTCTGAATCCATTCGAGATTGATGACCGGCACCACGCCGATGCGCAGGTCCGCATAGCGGGCGATGTTGACCTTGTTGGTGATGGCGGCGCCGTGCAGGCCCTCGTAGATCATGAGGTCGGTTCCGTACGGCACGTCCTCCCAGTCCGTGAACGTGCCGGGCGGGGCGCCATAGAGCTCGGCCTCTTCGTGATCGTGGACGTAGTGACGGGAGCGGCCGGTGCCGATCTCGCCGTAGGTCTTGAAGAGGAGCTCGAGTTCCTCGAGCAGGTTCGCCTCCTCGCCGAAGTGGCTGTGATTGAAGTTGCCGGCGTCGGCCGCATCGCTCGAGGCGTCGATCATCTCCTGGCGATTGTAGCGATGGAACGCGTCGCCCTCGATGAAGACGGCGTTGATCTTCTCGCGGCGGAAGATCTGGTCGAACGTGCGCTTGACGCTCGTGGTGCCGGCTCCCGACGAGCCGGTGACGGAGATGATGGGATGCTTGGCTGACATTTTTTGTTGTGGGCCCTCAGGCGGTGGATGCAACTCGGCAGCGCGGCATTCAGGTTCGAAACAGGCCCCGGCGCCCGAACAGAGGTGAGCGCTCGCCCACACCGTGCGGATCCTGGTGGAGGCGGACAAGATATTCCACCTCGGTTCTCGAGCCCGCCATGAATGGCGTGCGTTGGTGAAGAGCCGTCGGGTTGAGCGCGAGGATGCGCTCGGTGCCGTTGGTCGCGGCTCCGCCCGCCTGCTCGATGATCCAAGCGAGCGGATTGGCCTCGTAGACGAGCCGCAGCCGCCCCATGGTGTAGTTCTCGCGCAGGTCGGCCGGATAGATGAAAACACCACCGCGCGAAAGCAGCCGGTAAATGTCGGCGACGGGAGAGGCGGTCCAGCGCATGTTGAAGTTCTTGCCGCGTGGGCCGTCGAAGCCGCGCAGGCAGTCGTCCACATAAGTGCGGATCGATTCGTCCCAATGCCGGTAGTTGGAGGCATTGATGGCGTACTCGCGGGTGGCTGCCGGCACCACGACCTCAGGCGTGGTCAACAGGAACGGGCCGGCAGGGCGCTCGAGGGTGAAGATGTGCGTGCCGCTGCCGAGGGTCAGCACAAGCGAGGTGTACGGCCCGTAGACGGCGAAGCCGGCAGCCAACTGGGCGGTGCCTGGCTGGAGGAAGCTCGACGCGTCGACGCCATTGGCGCGCGCGGGTAGCACGGTGAAGATGGTGCCGATCGACATGTTGGCGTCGATGTTCGACGAGCCGTCGATGGGGTCTACGGCCACGGCGAGCCCGGCGCCGGGCTTGAGGGGGAGCGGCCATTCGAGCTCCTCCGAGCCGAGGCTCGCGACGGGTGCGTCCTTGAGCGCGGCGACGATCATGTCGTTGGCGCGCACGTCGACCTCTTTCTGGGGATCGGCGCCGCTCTGGCGGCCGGTCTCGGTGCCGAGCGCGCCCGCCAACGGGCCGAGGTTGACGAGATTGCCGATGCGGCAGCAGGCCTCCGCGAGGCGCATCACGGTGACGGCAACATCGGCCCTCAGGCGATGTCCTGCGGTCCAGCGATCGAGAAACGAGCCAAGATCGACGGGATCCGTCATGTTCACCGCGCCCTCCCTGGCGCCGTCGTCAGCCAGGTTGCCGTTGGTTGCCCGGCTCCCGCTGCTTTTTTGCCTCTCGCGGAGGCTTGCCTCAGTTTTTCCGCAACTCGGCTCACGGCCAAGACCTTTTTCGATTCCGGATTTTGATGAACATTTGTTAGCAAATAGGCCGTATATCCTTTAGCGTGTATCATTTGTATTGCACACGCTAAAGGTGTCTCATGACAGTGACCGACCTTTGGCTCGCGTCCGGTGCCCATCGCGGCACCGCGCGGGTCGCCCCGGATAACGCTTGCTGGAGCCGGACCCGTCTCGGCTCGCTCCTGGCCGGGATCCTCACGCTTTCCGGTCTGATCGCGGTGCTACAACTGTCCTCAGCCCTTTTCATGCTCGCCGTCTACGATCACGTGCTGCCGACGCGGGATGCGATGGTGCTGGCCGACCTGACCGCGCTCGTGGTCGGGTCGCATGCGGCATTGGCGGTGCTCGACATGATGCGCGGCCGGGTGCTGGGCGAGGTCGGATTGGGGTTCGTGGCGGAGCTCGACAAGCTCTCTCTTGTCGCCGCCGGCGGCGGCGCGTGCGGCGGCCGGCGCCTCGAGCCCCTCGACGATGTGGAGCAGCTCAGGCGCTTTCTCACCAGCGAGGGGCCGTGCGCGGTGTTCGACGTGCTGTGGCTGCCGGCGTTCATCGCCGCGCTCACCTATCTTCATCCCCTGCTCGGACTTTACGCCTGCGGCGCCGGCTTGGTGCTGGCGGGGCTCGCGGTCTCCGGCGAGAAGCGCGAACGCATGACAGGGCGCGGACTGGAGCAGGTGCGCCAGACGCGCTACGTGCTGGCCTGGGATCTCTACAGCGGCCGCTCCCGCGCCATGCCGCGCGTGCCTTTGCAGGATTGCGGGGTTCAGTGGCAAGCGCTCTCGCGCTCCTACGCCGAGGCCACGTCGTCCGCCCATGCGCGAACCCTCGCCGCGGCGGCGCTCGGCAAGGGCTTGCGCCTCGTGCTGCAGTCGATCGGGCTTGCGCTCGGCGCTCTGCTCCTGATCAGCGGTGTGCTGAGCCCGGGGGCGCTGTTTGCCTCGTCGCTCATGCTGGCGCGCACATTCTCCTGCCTCGACGGGGGGCTCGCGCATTGGCGCGGCCTCGCGGCGGCGCGCGCGAGCTATCTCCGACTCACGCACACGCGTCCGCGCGAGGGCGCCGTCGCTAGATCTTGAACTCGTCGATGTTGGCGAAGGCCGAGCGCAGCGCGTCGGACCAGGCGCCCGAAAGCTTCTTGAAGTACTCGTCGTCCTGAAAAATGCGCTTCTCGCGCGTCACGTCGAGGCTGTCGCGCTCATAGAGCAGGAGGTCGATCGGCATGCCGACCGAGAGGTTGGAGCGCAGGGTCG
>JBFXEP010000100.1:0-8738 GCA_050179995.1 Hyphomicrobium sp. | reverse complement strand
GGCGGACCAGTCGCCGGGTCACGCGCATGGGCCATCTTTAGCGAGTTGTTTAACGTGGCTGCAAGCCGGCCGGCCAAATCACCACGATCCACCCTGGGTGAAACCGATCCACAGGCAGGATAAGAGCCGATTAGCCCCTCCAGCCTCTTGGCGTCAAGTGGCCCTTCGTCTAGAGCGGAATTCAGGGAGGACAATGCGGGATGGCGAAAACCGAGAAAATCATCGCGCCCGAGGCGGATTTCCTGCTGGGCCGCTTGGCGGCGGACGGCATCCTGCCGGTGCAGGCGATCCGGGCGCTGGTGTCGGCGGGCGCGCTCACAAGCGCCGAGCCGCTCGGTGCGGGGCAGATCCAGCCGGCGAGCGTCGATCTGCGGCTCGGGCCGCGCGCCTATCGCGTGCGGGCGAGCTTTCTGCCGGGGCCGGGCGGGTCGGTTGCGGCGCGGCTCGACGATCTCAAGCTGCATGAATTCGACATCGCGGACGGCGCGGTGCTGGAGACGGGCTGCGTCTATGTGGTGCCGCTGCTCGAGGCGCTGGCGCTGCCGCCGGCGATTGCCGCGTCGGCCAATCCGAAGAGCTCGACGGGGCGGCTCGACGTGTTCACGCGCGTGATCGCGGATGGGGTCTCGGCGTTCGATCTCGTGCCAGCGGGGTACACCGGCCTGCTCTATGCCGAGATCTGTCCGCAGACGTTCCCGATCGTCGTGCGCAAGGGATCGAAGCTGTCACAGCTGCGCTTCCGGCTCGGCAATCCGCGAGAGACGGACGACGGGCTGATCGCGCTGCAGGAGCGCGAGACACTGGTGTCGGGCGCGAAGGCCGACATCCACGATGGCATCGCGCTTTCGGTCGATCTCGCGGGTGATGGTGCGGGACTCGTCGGCTATCGCGCCAAGCGGCACACGGGTGTCGTTGATGTCGATGCGTCGGGGGCGCGCGCGATCGCGGACTACTGGGAGCCGGTGATCGCGGACGCGAAGCGGCGGCTGATCCTCGATCCCGACCAGTTCTACATCCTGGCGTCGAAGGAGGCCGTGCACATTCCGCCCACGCATGCGGCCGAGATGATGCCGTTCAACCCTCTCGTGGGAGAGTTCCGCGTGCACTACGCGGGCTTCATGGACCCGGGCTTCGGGCATTCGGCGGCGGGTGGGGCGGGCTCACGCGTGGTGCTGGAAGTGCGCTCGCACACGGTGCCGTTCATTCTCGAGGACGGGCAGATCGTCGGGCGGCTCGTCTACGAGCGCATGATGGAGGTGCCGGAGACGCTCTACGGCCGCGATCTCGGCAGTCACTACCAGGCGCAGGGGCTGAAGCTCTCCAAGCATTTTAAGTAGGGGCGAGCGAACTCGCCGCCACGCTGTCATCCCGGAAACGCGCAGGCGAAGCCGAAGCGTTATCCGGGATCCAGGGGGCTTGCGTGGAGTCCTGGGTCCCGGCTCTGCGCAGCGCCGCTCTGCGTCGCTGCTTGGCCGGGATGACACCGTAGCGAGGTCAGGTGCTGGGCTTCGCGTCCGGACATTCGAGGGGCTTGGCGGCGGTGAGGATGGTGCCGAGCACGCCCGGAAAGCGCTGGTCGATCTCTGCCAGGCGCAGTGTGTTCACCACCTCCGTGCCGCGGCGCTCTGAGCTGATCAGCCCCGCCTCGCGCAAAATCTGGAAGTGATGCGACATCGTCGACTTCGGCAAATGCTGAGGTGCGGCGGCCGAGCATTTGAGCGGGCAGTCGCCGCCCGCGAGCCGGCGCACGATCTCGAGGCGCACCGGATCGGCGAGCGCGTAGAGGATGCTCTCGAGCTTGAGCTCGTCCGGGGCGGGGTGGAGCAGGGGCCTTTTCATAGGCGGGATATGGCAGCGGGACAGCCCTAATTCAATAGTTCAATAGTCTTGAACTTAGGAAGTTGCGCCCTATCTCAGTCCATATCCGGAAGCCTCCGAGGCGGAGTTTCCACCCCGTGCTTAAGGAATAGGCCATTGGAAAATTTGGAGAAAACATCATGTCCCGCTCCCTCGAAGGTAAAGTCGCCCTGGTCACGGGTGCAAGCCGCGGCATCGGCCGCGCTATCGCGCAGCGCCTCGCTGCTGACGGCGCCGTGGTCGCGGTCCACTACGGAAAAAGCAAGGCGGCGGCGGATGAGGTCGTTGCTCAGATCACGGCGAAAGGTGGCGCGGCGTTCGCGGTCGGCGCCGACCTTGCTGCCAAGGATGGCGTGAAGACGCTGTTCTCCGCCCTCGATGCGGCGCTCAAGGCGCGCGGCGGGGCGGGCGAGATCGACATCCTCGTCAACAACGCCGCCGTGGCTCCGTTCGGCAATCTCGAAGCCACTACCGAGCAGGCGTTCGACGAGATCCAGAACGTGAACGTGCGCTCGGTCTTCTTCGCCAGCCAGGAGGCGGCCAAGCGGCTGCGCGATGGCGGGCGCATCATCAACATTTCGAGCGGCGTCGTGCGCACGCCGATTGCGGATGCGATTGCGTATTCGATCCTCAAGGCGCCGATCGACAATTTCACCAAGGTGCTGGCGCAGGTGCTCGGCGAGCGGTCGATCACCGTCAATGCGGTCGCGCCTGGCGTCATCGAGACGGACATGTCGGCTGTCTTCTCGCGCGATCCGGCTGGCGCCGAATTCGTGAAGAGCAAGCAGGCGCTGAAGCGGATCGGCCAGCCCGAGGACGTCGCCGACGTGGTTGGGTTCCTGGCGAGTCCGGAGGCGCGTTGGGTCACGGGTCAGGTGATCGAGGCTTCGGGCGGCACCAGCCTGACGTTCTGATGTTCCGACGACCTACGCCCCGGCTTTCGCCGGAGTGACGGAGCTTGCAGCCACCGGACCCACCCCCGTCCCCCAAGGGTGGCTCAACTGCTACCTCCCTAGCGCTCCGTCACTCTCGCGAAGGCCGGGGTGATTTGTATTCGATGTAACTGCTCGAACCGTCGCGAGGGCGCAAACGGCTGCGATGAGCTGAGCCCCGACGAAGGCGGGGACATCCTGGGGCCGTATGCCGGCGAAGGTGTCGGTGAGGCAACGCGCGAGTGTCACTGCCGGGTTGGCGAACGACGTCGATGCGGTGAACCAATAGGCGGCGGTGATGTAGAGGCCGACGCTCATGGCGATCGCCTGCGGCTTGGCTTTGAGCGTAAGCAGGATTGTCAGCAACAGCCCGAACGTCGCGACGCCTTCGGAGAAGGCCTGCGCAAACCCGCTGCGTGGCGTGAGCGAAAGCTGCAGCATCGGCTCGGCGAACATCGCGTGGGCGACGAGCACGCCCGTCACGGCGCCTATCACTTGCACCGCGGCATAGGCGAGTGCCGCTCTACTGCTGAGCTCGCGCCGCAAGAAGAACACCAGAGACACCGCCGGATTGAGATGGGCGCCCGAGATCGGGGCGAGCATCGTGATCAGCACGACGAGCATGGCGCCTGTCGGTAGCGTGTTGCCGAGCAGGGCCAAGGCGCCGTTTCCGCCTGCCAGGCGCTCCGCCATGATGCCGGAGCCGACGACAGCTGCCAGAAGCAGGGCGGTGCCGAGGGCTTCAGCGGCGAGCTTTTGCGGGAGAGACGCAGCACTCACTTCGTACGTTCCGGCGCGGACGCGACGTCGCGGCCGATGTCGTCCAGATGCTTCTGGAGCGAGAGCCTGTCCAGCGACGCGAGCGGGAGCGACGTGAAGATGCTGATGCGCTGATACAGCATGCGGTGCGTGTCGGCGAAGGCAAAGCGCCGCTCGCTTTCCGTGCCCTCCGCCGCCGATGGATCGGGAACGCCCCAATGCGCGCTGATGGGCTGGCCCGGCCACACCGGGCACACCTCGTTGGCTGCGTTGTCGCAGACGGTGAACACGAAATCGAGGTTGGGAGCCTCGGGGGCCGTGAACTCCTCCCAGGATTTCGAGCGCAGATTCGTCGTGTCGTAGTTCAGCTGGCGCAGGAGGTCGAGCGCGTAAGGGTGCACGCGGCCGCTCGGCTGGCTGCCGGCGCTCCAGCCTTTGAAGCGCCCGCTGCCGAGGCGGCTCATGATGCACTCGGCGATGATCGAGCGGGCCGAGTTATGGGTGCAGAGAAACAGCACGTTGAGGGGTTTGTCCGGCATGCGAGCCTCCCTTACTCCGAACAGAGGGTTTGAGCCTTCTTGAACATGGCGCCGCAGAGCTCAGGCTGGCCCTGGCAGCAGTCCTCGACGAGATAGGACAGCAGGCGGCGCATGCCTTCGATGTTGACGGCGTAGCGCACGAAGCGGCCGTCGCGCGTGCCGCGGATGAGGCCGGCGCGATTGAGCTCCTTCAGATGGAAGGATGCGGCTGTGGCGCCGGCTTTCACCGCGCTCGCGATCTCGGACGCCGGTAGGCCGTTGGGGCCTATGGCGATGAGCCGCCGGAACATGTGCAGACGCTGCGGGTGTGCCAACGCGGCAAGCGCGGTGACAGCTTGGGTCTGGTTCATGCTTGAACGATACAATAATTATTGAAGTGTGCAATTGAAAAATGGCGCTTGCGAAGCATGGCTCAGCCATGACGAGAGAGGGAATGGTGAGGGGGCTGCACTTGTTTCAACCCGGTCGGAAAGCGCCCTACTGCTTGCTAAAATAGCCGGCGAGGAAGCGCTCGTAGATGGCGGTCAGGTGCTCGAGGTCGGCGGTCGAGACGTGCTCGTCGACGGCGTGGATGGTCTTGTTGACGAGGCCGAACTCCACGACCGGGCAGACGTCCTTGATGAAGCGCGCGTCCGACGTGCCGCCGCCGGTCGTCAGCGCGGGGGTTCTTCCGGTCTCGACTTTGATGGCGGCGGAGAGCGTTTCGACCAGCACGCCGGGGCTGGTGAGGAACACGTCGCCCGTTCCGGCGAACTCAAGGTCGTAGGCGACGGCGCCCAAGGTGGCAGCCGCCGCATCGCACTCTCCGCGCACCCAGGCCTCGATGGTCGGGCGGCGCCAGGTGTCGTTATAGCGGATGTTGAGGGTCGCGCGCGCGTCGGCGGGGATGACGTTCGCGGCGCGGTTCGGCACCGACATGACGGTGACCTGCAGATTCGACGGCTCGAAGTGCGCGGTGCCGCGGTCGATCTCGGTGGATGAGAGATGATCGAGAATGCGCACGAGCTTGGGGATCGGGTTGTCGGCCTTCTGCGGGTAGGCGGAATGGCCCTGGCGGCCGTGCACGACGATCTCCGCCGTCAGCGATCCGCGCCGTCCGATCTTGATCTCGTCGCCGAGGGCCGCGGGGTTCGACGGCTCGCCGACGATGCAGGCGTCGAGCGTCTCGCCGCGTGCCTTGAGCCAGTCGAGCACTTTCATGGTGCCGTTGATGGAGGGGCCTTCCTCGTCACCGGTGATGAGGAACGAGAGCGAGCCTCCGACTTTGCCGCCGGTGCGTGCCAGGTGGCGTGCGGCTGCAGCGGCGAAGCAGGCGATGCCGCCCTTCATGTCAACCGCGCCGCGCCCATAGAGCAGGCCGCCCTGGATCGCGCCCGAGAAGGGCGGCACGGTCCAAGCGTCGATGTCGCCCGGCGGCACGACGTCGGTGTGGCCGGCGAAGCAGAGGTGCGGGGCGCCCGTGCCGAGGCGGGCGTAGAGGTTCTCGACGTCGGGCGTACCCGGCTCCGTGAAGACCATGCGGTGACACGTAAAGCCGGCCGGCCCGAGCACACTTTCGAGCAGCGACAGCGCGCCGCCTTCGTCCGGTGTCACGCTTTCGCAGCGGATCAGCGCCTGGGTGAGCGCGACGGGGTCCTTGGGGTCGAGGCTCATGCGCCGATCTTCGGTCCAAGCGCATCGCTCGCCGGGCGGCTCGGCAGGCGCTCCTGGATGAGCTCGATCTTCTGCCAGATCTTCTGGCTGAGGTGAGCGGTCAGGCGCTCGACGTCGCCCACGGCGTCGACGATCGCCGGGTCGCGGACCTTGTCGGCGTAGAGGGCAGCCACCTTGCTGGCGAGCGAGAGCAGCTCCGAGCAGTAGCCGAGATAGCGCAGGAGCTGAAACGGCGTCATGGAGCGGTTCGGCGACGAGGACGTGCGCGGGGTGCCGAATGCGCTCGGGTCCTTGGTGAGCTGGTGCATGTCGATGACGTGGATGATCGAGCGCAGCTCGTGCAGGCCCTTCAAAGCGCGGTCGCGGCGCCAGCGGCCCTCGAACGTCGAGAGGTAGAGCGCGCCGCCGCCGAGCACGATCAGGAGGCTGGTCGCGGAGTCGACGCCCTGCATGATGTTGGTGAGCTCGGTCGAGGTCTCGAGGTCGTGGGCGAGCCGGACGAGCCAGGCGAGCAGCGCGATGCCGACCGCCAGAATGGTCCAGACCAGGATGCGCAAGGTGTAGTTCGGCCGCGCGAGCTCGGCGGCGCGGTCGGAGGTGAGGCGCGCGATCTCCGTCAGCTGGTGCCCGACCTGCTCCAATCCCGCGCCCGGAAAGCGCTCGTGGATGCGGCGCACCAGGATTTCCAGGGTGCCGATGATCTTGTCGGGATCGAGGGTGTGATACATGGCGGTCGGATGGGTCCAGGCCAGTGAAGCGTGCGCATGTTAGCGACTTCTGCCTGCGGAGAACATCGCATCCACGTTGTCATCCCGGACGCCAGAAGCGCGATCCGGGACCCAGGGCTATTGAGCGGGTGGCCGGTTGCCCCTGGATCCCGGCTCCCGCTTGGCCGGGATGACAAACCTCAATCGCGGAGAAGCTCGTTGATCGAGGTTTTGGAGCGGGTCTTCTCGTCGACGCGCTTGACGATGACGGCGCAATAGAGGTTGGGGCCCGGGCTGCCGTCCGGGAGCGGCTTCCCCGGCATGGTGCCGGAGACGACGACCGAATAGGACGGTACACGGCCGAAGTGCTTCTCGCCGGTCGCGCGGTCGATGATGGTGGTCGATGCGCCGAGGTAGACGCCCATGGAGAGCACCGAGCCCTCGCCGACGATGACGCCCTCGGCCACCTCGGCGCGGGCGCCGATGAAGCAGTTGTCCTCGATGACGACAGGGCCGGCCTGCAGGGGCTCGAGCACGCCGCCGATGCCGGCGCCGCCCGAGATGTGGCAGTTCTTGCCGATCTGGGCGCAGGAGCCGACGGTGGCCCAGGTGTCGACCATGGTGCCGCTGTCGACGCGGGCGCCGAGATTGACGAACGAGGGCAGCAGCACCACGCCGGGCGCGATGTAGGCCGAACGGCGCACGATGGCGCCTGGCAGGACGCGGAAGCCGCCCTTCTTGAAATCCTCGTCGGTCCAGCCCTCGAACTTGGGCGGCACCTTGTCCCAATAGAACGAGCCCGAGGGGCCGCCCGTGATGAGCTCCATGTCGGAGAGGCGGAACGAGAGCAGCACCGCCTTCTTCAGCCACTGATTGACGGTCCAGTCCCCGTCCTTCTTCTCGGCGACGCGGACCTCGCCCTTGTCGAGCAGGTCGAGCGCGGCCTCGACGGCCTCGCGCACCGCGCCCTTGGTGGCCGGGCTGACGGTATCGCGGCTCTCCCAGGCAGTCTCGATCGTGGCTTTCAGGTCGCTGGTCGTCACGGCCATCCCCATTCTGGTTGCGGAGCGTTCATGGCGGCTCGGCCTGGGGCTGTCAATGAGGGCCCCCGTGCGCCGCACAAATGCGGCAAAAGCTAACCCGACGTTAATACCCTTCGTCTAATCTTACGGATGCGGCTCGGCAGGTCCCGCACGAGGGACCGAGGGCCACACGCGGGTGTCAGTAATGCGTATCGGGAGGTCTGCGTGCGTGGATCCCAAGACGCCGGTGCCAAAGGCGCCGGCAGTGTCGTGACGGCTGGGCCGTGGACAGCGCGGGACAGCTATATCGCCGAAACGGCGGTCACGCTCGACCGCCTCTCCGCCAAGATCGAGCGGCTCGAGCGGCGCGAGGAAGCGCTGAAGGCCCAGGTGGCCGAGCTGCAGGAGCACGCGCAGCAGCTGACGCGGTTCCAGGCTCTGGCTGAAAGCCTCAGAAATTCAAGGGACTACAAGCTCGAGGAGATATCCCGCCTGGTCAAGGACTTGCGCGCGCGCCTCGAGGTCGTGGAAGGCCCGCGTGCTGAGTTCGCCGGGCTCACCTTCAAGAACCTGGTCGCGGTCGAACGCAAGCTGATGGAGCTTGCGACGGTGCAGTCGCGTCATGCCGACCTCGCCGGGCGGCTGCAACCGGGCAGCCTCGCCATCGGCTTCCTGGCCGCCATCGTCGTCACCTCGTTCACGGGGCTCATTTCCTGAGTCCTACAAGTCCGCGCCGCGCATCTCGCCCGCGATGAGCGCCTTGGCCTCGGCTGAATCCCACGCTGCTGGCCCAGGCAGGCGGCCGATCTCGCGGCCCTCGGGGTCGATCAGGATGGTCGTTGGCATGCCGACGGCGCGCAGCGCCGAGCCTGAGCGCGTGGTCGGGTCGGCGTAGAGCGCCAGCGACGTGACGCCGATGCTGTCGAGGAATTTCCGCGCCGATTCGAGCCCCGTGCGGTCCACGGCAAGGGCGACCACCTCGAAGGTGTCGGAGCCCAGCTCACGCTGCAGCCTGTCCAGCGACGGCATTTCCTCGCGGCAGGGTGCGCACCATGTGGCCCAGAGGTTCAGGAGGACCGTCTTGCCGCGGAAGTCGGCCAGGGTCTTCGGCGCGCCCGTGCCGTCAACGAAGTTAACGTCGGCCAGGGGCTGGGGCGTTTTCGTGTAGACGAAGGCTGGGAGGCCGTGGGCCATGCGGTGCGTGTCCGCCCCTGCGGTCTCGGCGCTCGGCTCAGGCGTCTCGGTAAGGCCGCTGTTGTCAGGCCGGCC
>JBFXEP010000099.1:0-8792 GCA_050179995.1 Hyphomicrobium sp. | reverse complement strand
TCGTTGCTGGAGATGGTGTTTTTGATGGCGTCGTGGACGGCGGATTCGCTCATGGCAGAACCTTCCTCGTGTGCGGATGCTGGCGGCCCCAGCGGCAATTCTGGGGCTAGATGTGGCGTGGGCGCGGCCGTTGTCAATCCGCCGGCCAAATCCGCCGGCCCGAGCGTGCCCGGCTACTCGGGCGGCGTCGCGGTGGTGAGCGCCAGCGCGTGCAGCACGTCCCCCATCCGCCCGCCGAGCGCGTCGTAGACCATCTGGTGCTGCTGCACCCGGGACTTGCCCTTGAACGCCCGGCTTTCGACGCGCGCGGCGTAATGGTCGCCGTCGCCGGCGAGATCCCGGATTTCGATCGCGGCGTCCGGCAGCTTGGCCTTGATGAGACGCTCGATCTCGGCGGGGTCCATGGGCATGGGTTGCCTCCTGCTTGGGCTGGCGGCGGGCCGCCAAAAAATGCGTGAGGCCGCCCGGTGGGGCGGCCTCGCGAGTTCTAGAGCGGTTCTTAGGTGCTGAAAACCGGATTTCTCGAAAAGCGCTCCGCGGCCGAATGGCTGGGAAATTTAGACCACGATCGCTTCGGACCCTAGCCGCTCCGATCGCCGCGCCGCCTACCAGGCGCGGCGTGAATCGGCAGCGCAGGAAAAGCCGCTCCGATCGTCGCGCCGTCTATCAGGCGCGGCGTGAATCGGCAGCGCGGATAGAGTCGCTCCGATCGCCGCGCCGCCTACCGGGCGCGGCGTGAATCGGCAGCGCAGGAAAAGCCGCTCCGATCGCCGCGCCGCCTACCGGGCGCGGCGTGAATCGGCAGCGCAGGAAAAGTCCGAAGCGTGAATCATAGTTCTCATCAAAAGCCTACTCCGCAAGCAACGGCGAAATGCGGATGCTGCCGGTCTCGACGCTCGCGGGCGCAATGAAATGCGGAGCCAGACGGTGCAGGACGGCAAGCTCCGACTCGCCACGCACGCGCGCCATCGAGAACTCGATCTCGGCGTTGCGCGCCGCGATGAAGGCGAAGGCCTGGTCACGCTGCGTGCGCTCCATGCTGGCCTCGATCTCCGCGTTGCGCAGCTCGGCGAAATGGATGTCCCGCGCGCCGTCGACAGCGAGTTGCACGGCCGCGATCTCGGCGTTGCGATCTGCGGTGAAGCTCGCGAGACGGATCGCAGCCACGTGAGCCGACGCCATGTCGATCTCGAAGTTGCGCTGGGCGACGAAGCTCGCGGCCTCCTCCGCCTCGGCGCGCGCCGCCGCGACGCGGGCGAGCGAAAGATCGATCGCTTCGTTGTGGGCTGCGATCTCACGCTCGTCGCGCGCACGCTCCGCGGCCGCTGAGGCGTAGGTGATCTCGGCATTGCGCGCCGTGATGAACAGCTGCGTCCGCAGCGCCCCGAGCGCGACGATCGCCTGCTGACGCTCCGACTCGCGGGCCTCGGCAAGAAGAGCGGGGCGAGCCGCTTCGTGCGCCGCGATCGAGGTTTCGATCTCGCGGTTGCGCTGAGCAACGAAGCTCGCATCGCGCTGGGCTGCGGTGCGCAGCATCGAGCGGTCGATCTCGGCATTGCGCGCCGAGGTGAACAGCATCGTCTTGACGATGCCGTGCACGTCGCCGTCGAGCGATGCATGCGCATTGGGGGAAACGATGGGTTGTCGGTCGAGTGCGATGGGGATGAGGGCTGCGGTGAGCAGGCCCAGAAGGGGGATGGTACGCATGGGGACAGGAGCTCCAGGGAAATTCGCCTGGAAACCAATGTCGGACATTTGACCTAAAATTTTATCTATCTGGACGTCGTTGGAGAGTCACAAATCGAATTTTTCCCGAAAACAATTCGGGGAAAATAGAGTTACTTTTGTGTTTCGCAATGCGGATGCCGCTACACCGTCAAGGGCCGCCGAAGGTGGCATCCGGCGCGCGCCCGTGCCAAGAGAGGCCGAGAGGCGGCCAAGGGGTGCATTCGTGACGGCGCGGCATACGCAATTCTACATTGGCGGAGCCTGGGTCGACCCTGTCGCGCCGAGGCGGATACCCGTCGTCGATCCGGCGACGGAGGAGGTGCTCTACGAGATCGCCGTCGGCAGCGCCGCCGATGTCGACCGCGCCGTCGCCGCCGCCCGCGCCGCCTGGCCGGCCTTTGCCGAAACAACCCGGGACGAGCGCCTCGCTCTTTTCGCCCGCATCATGGAGATCTACGCCCGGCGCATGCGCGAGATCGGCGCCGCGATCTCGGACGAGATGGGGGCGCCTTTGGGCTTCGCCGAGCGCGTCCAGGCGGGCGCCGGCTTGGGCCACTTCAAGACCACCCAGGAGGTGCTTGCCACCTACGTCTTCGAGGAGCGCATCGGCAACGCGATGGTGGTACGCGAATCCGTCGGCGTCGCGGGCATGATCACGCCCTGGAACTGGCCCATGAACCAGATCGCCTGCAAGGTTGCCCCCGCGCTCGCCGCGGGCTCGGCCATGGTGCTGAAGCCGTCGGAGTTCACGCCCACCTCCGCCGCCATCCTCGCCGAGGTTCTGGACGAGGCCGGCGTCCCGGCTGGCATATTCAACCTCGTGCACGGGCTCGGCCCCGAGGTCGGCGCCGCGCTCGCGGCCCATCCCGGCCTCGACATGATCTCGTTCACGGGCTCGACCCGCGCCGGCATCGATGTCGCGACGCGCGCCGCCCCGACCATCAAGCGCGTGACGCAGGAGCTTGGCGGCAAGTCGGCGAACATCATCCTCGACGACGCTGATTTCGAGAAAGCCGTCGCCGGCGGCGCGCGCCATTGCTTCGCCAACTCGGGCCAGTCGTGCAACGCGCCCACCCGCATGCTGGTGCCGGCGGGCCGCATGGCGGAGGCGGCCGGGATCGCGGCGGGGGTGGCGGACAGCCTCAAGGTCGGCGCCCCGCGCGAGAAGGGCACCGACCTCGGGCCTGTCGTCAATCGCGCGCAGTGGGAGAAGATCCAGCGCCTGATCGAGACCGGCATCGCCGAAGGTGCAACCGTTGCAGCCGGAGGCGCCGGCCGCCCGCAGGGCTTGAACAAGGGCTTCTACGTGCGCCCGACCGTGTTCGCCGCCGTAACGTCGGACATGACCATCGCCCGCGAGGAGATCTTCGGTCCCGTGCTGTCGATCCTCGCTTACGACGACGAGGACGACGCCGTGCGCATCGCCAACGACACGCCCTACGGCCTCGCCGCCTACGTCTCGTCGGGTGACATCGCGCGTGCACGCCGCGTCGCAAGCCGCCTCCGCGCCGGCAACGTGGGCTTGAACGGCGCCATGGGCGAGCGCCGCGCGCCGTTCGGCGGCATGAAGCAGTCCGGCAACGGCCGCGAGTGGGGCCGCTTCGGCCTCGAGGAGTACCTCGAGGTGAAGGCCATCTCCGGTTGGGGCGAGTAGGTGAGCGCAGAGCTCTGCCCGAGCCGGAGCGCTCTGATCTACGTCAGCGCCCCTCTCAGCGACGTGTCAGGTTCAGGGTCTTAGGTTGGTGCCCGAGCAGCAACAGGAGACTGATCATGACAGCACAAATTTCGCATGAGACGGCATGGGAGCCGGGCGATGCTCATACATCGCCAGCATCGGTTAAGGTGTGGGATCTATTTGTCCGCGCCTTTCACTGGAGCTTGGTTGCGAGCTTCGCGCTCGCATTCCTGACCGGCGACGAAATGGAGAACCTTCACATGTGGGCGGGCTATGCCGCAGCAGGACTCGTCGCACTGCGCCTCGTCTGGGGCCTCATCGGGCCGAGGTACGCCCGCTTCACGCAGTTCGTGAAATCGCCGGCATCGGTGGTGCGCTACATAGGCGACGTCGCGACAGGTCGGGAAGCGCGTTATGTTGGGCACAATCCGGCGGGCGGCGTCATGGTCGTTGCGCTGCTCGCAATGCTCGTCGGGCTGAGCGTCACCGGCATCCTGATGACGACGCCCGCCTACTGGCATTCCGAGTCGCTGGAAGACGTCCACGAGGTCGTGGCGAACCTCATGCTGGGTCTCGTGGTCCTGCACCTCGCCGGCGTGATCCTTGCGAGCATCCGTCACCACGAGAATCTGGTCCATTCCATGATCACGGGTCGCAAGCGCGCGCCTGAAGCCGATGACGTGTCATGAAGAGCATGCATCACAAGCAATGGCGCTGCTTCGGCCTCGACGAACACCTCCTGTGGGAGGCATGAATCCGGTCCGGCCCGGCAGTCGGGCGGACGTGTCCATCCTGGTTCAATCCAGAGGACTGTTACCGGCAAAAATATATTCCGGGATGTCGGATAAGCATACGCTGCTTCGTCCTTGGCGCGAAGAGAGCAAGGCTTCCAAAAGTGAAAGGACACCCAATGGCCAAGAACACGATCTGCCTCTGGTACGACAAAGACGCCGAGGCCGCGGCCCGCTTCTACGCCGAGACCTTCCCCGACAGCGAGGTGACCGCCGTCTGTCGCGCGCCGGGCGACTATCCGTCCGGCAAGGCGGGCGATGTGCTGACGGTCGAGTTCACGGTCTTCGGCACCCCCTGCCTCGGCCTCAACGGCGGCCCCAAGTTCAAGCACAGCGAGGCCTTCTCGTTTCAGATCGCCACCGACGATCAGGCGGAAACTGACCGCTATTGGAACGCCATCGTCGGCAACGGCGGGCAGGAGAGTGCCTGCGGCTGGTGCAAGGACAAGTGGGGCATCTCCTGGCAGATCACGCCGCGCGTGCTGATGGAGGCGCTGGCTGTTGGCGGCGATGAAGCCAAGCGCGCGTTCGCCGCCATGATGGACATGCGAAAGATCGACGTCGCCAAAATCGAGGCGGCGCGGCGCCGGTGACCGTCTATCTGAGGCTGGCTAGAACTTCAGCTCCAGCGATGCACCGAAGGTCCGCGGGTCAAGCAGTGTCGCGTTCCGCGGAATTGCGTTCATCTGCAATGCATACAAGGCGGTCTCGTCGGTGACGTTGTTCACGAAGACTCGTGCCTCGGCATTTCCGAGCTGATAGCTGGCGCCGATATCGATCAGCGTGTAGCCGCCAGCGACGTTCAGAGTTTCGTTGCGGAAATCGGTGAAGTAGTCATCGACGTAAACGCCCCGTGCTGTGAGCTCGAGATTCTTGACAGGACGCCAAGCGACGCCGAGAGAGAGCGAATAGGAGGGATCCTGGCCAAAGTCGTTGCCAAGAATGGCGGCCGTCGTTGTCGCGGCGATGTCTTTAATCTCAGTATGCAAGAGCCCAATACTACCCATCACGTCGAAATCCGGCGCAACAGCGTACTTCGCCTCAAACTCCAAGCCATAAGACTCGGCGTCGGGCTCGTTGAATATCCTTATGACCTGCTGAGTCGTGATGGCGAACTGCTTGTCCTTGTAGTCGTTGTAGAAGGCCGTAACCCCGAGCTGCAGGCGATTGTTCATCATCGCCGTTCGGTACGCAGCCTCATAGGTCCATACCTCTTCTGCTTTGTATTCCTCGTAGGGGAAGGGGACTGGGAAAAAAGCTTGTAGATTTGCGTACGCGCCGCCCGGATTGTACCCCTTGCGTACGGTGAACGCGACGCTCTCCTTGGGACCGAGATTATAGCGCAAGCCAATCTTCGGCAGCAGATAGACTTCATCGACGTCGTAGTTGTAGGTGTTTGTAAAAGCGGGTGTCACAAACGGCACCGGCACTGGCACCCCAGCGACGAGGCTGCGCTTGTCGTTAAGGTGCTCGATCCGGCCACCGAACAGCAAGTCGAACGGCCCGGCGAAGTTCCAGGCAATGTCCGCATAGGCCGCCTGCGTTGCGATGTCCGCATCGGTAACGGCGAAGGCCGTTATTGGCCCGACAATTGCGCTAACATCGTAGTTCCGTCCGCCGTCGGTGACGCTGATGCCGATCACGCCGGTGAGGTTTGCAACGTCACGGAAGCTGTACGTGAAATCCTGGGCGAACCGCTCCTCGACCATGTCTTTGAAGTTATAGAAACTCGTGCTGCGCGGCGAGGATGAATACTGATCGGAAACGTAGCTCGTGATCGAGGCGATTTCCTCGCGCGCGCTGAGCTGGTAATTAGCCCTGACACCGGCGGCCCAGCCTTCCGTGTCGTTAATTCGGAAGTCGTTCGCACTCCGCTCGCGATCGCTGAAGGGTGTGCGGTCGACGTAGTTATTGAAAACATGGTCGAGGCCATTCCCGTACTCGCCCGAGACGAGCACGCTGAGCCCCGGAATGCTGTCAGGCTCGACCAGGAATTTGCCGCGCAGGTTCAAGCTGTCGTAGTCGTCGAGCTTGCCGACGTCCACGCCCGCAGGCGCCACGATATCGACCGGAATCTCACCTTTGTCGAATTCGGCGACGAAACGCAACGCTGCTTCGTTCGAGAGCGGCACGTTGACAAAAGCTGCGTTGCGATAGTTGGTGCCCGAGTGTTCGTTATACGTGAACTCGGTCAGCGCTCCGGCGGAGTAGGAGAAAACGGGATCGTTGGTGTCGACGATATAGGCGCCGGCAAACGCATTGGCGCCCGGCAGGGTGTGCTGTGGTCCCCTCAGCACCTGCACCGAGCTGACGTCGTAGAGAGTTTGGAACGAATTGTTGGCGTAGGATGAAATTCGCGGGATGTCGTCCACGCTCAGAACGATGCGAGACGTCGTGCCCTGATAGAAATTGCTAAAGAGGTTGGTCGGAGTTGCGCCCTCGCCTCGGATGGCTGGTATCGAAGGCCCGCTTGGAGCCGGCGTCACGTTCGGCATTGACCTCAGAACGTCATAGACAGTGCTTTCGCCAGAACGCGCGATGTCGGTCGCGGAGATTGTCGATGTCCCCGTCGTGCTGTCACGCAGCTCCGATGCCACCGCAGACGGCGAGCGCCCTGCGCGATCCGCGGCATCGGGTCCTGCAGGCGAAGGGGCCGGTGCATTTGTCGCGGAAACTGGCTGCGCTGGCTTCTTTTTGACGACCGACTTCTTTTTGGGCTGAGTGGCGACGACCTCCAAGCTCGGCAGGACTTGCGACGAGGATGGCGCCGGCCCGACGGGTTTGGCTGCGGCGTCCGCCGCGGGTGACACTTCGGGCGGAGGCGGGGTTTCTGTTTGCTGTTGCGCGACTGCGGGGCCGCCAAAAACCAGGAGGCCAAAAACTGGGAGAGAGAAAAACACCGCGATGCGCATTGCGTACATTCCGTTCAGTGACTTGATGCCGTATTATTGATTATAACAGTATAGAATGTGGCGCAGACATGTTTGGAGGTGAAGTGCAGGGAGGCCACACCTGTCGAACAATCGCTTGCAGGAATTCGACGGGATACGCGTATTTGTGAGCTGCCGCGCCTAGCTGCTTCTGGCCCTAAGCCGAGCTTGGGGCGCCGCCATAGGCGTCGTGAATACGACGCGCCAAGCGCTCGTTAGGATTGCAAAGGCCAACCCTAAATCTCCCCCGCCATAAACCTCGGCAGCCAGCCCTCGGTGGTCTCCGCCAGATCGCGCAGCGCCAGCGGGTCCTCGCCCTTGAGCAGAATCGCATCGCCCCCCGTGCGCCCGACAATGCGCGCCGGCAAAGCGAGCAGCCGCGCCCGCTCGCACACTTCCTCTGCCCTCTCGGGGTCGACCGCCAGCACATAGCGCCCCTGGTCCTCGCCGAACCAGATCGAATGCAGCGGCAGCTTGCCCTCGTAGGCAAAGAGCTCGACACCGATGCCGCTGCCCTTCTCGCCCGACGCGAGCGCCATCTCCGCGATGGCGACCAGGAGCCCGCCGTCCGAGACGTCGTGCACGGCCGAAACCTTGCGCTCGCGGATCAGCGCCCGCACGAGCCGCCCCGCCTTGATCTCGTCCGCGAGATCGACCGGCGGCGGCGCGCCCTCGAGCGCCCCGCAGATGATCTGCTGGTAGAGCGATTGGCCGAGCCAGCCCTGCTCGCGCCCGATGACGACGACAAGCTCGCCCTCGGCCTTGAGGCGAATGTCGGCCGTGTGCGCGATGTCGGGGATGAGGCCCACGCCGCCGATCGCAGGCGTCGGCGGGATGCCGACGCCGTTGGTCTCGTTGTAGAGCGACACGTTGCCGGACACGACCGGATAGTCGAGCACGCGGCAGGCCTCCGCCATGCCGCGCACGGAGGCCACGAACTGCCCCATGATCTCCGGCCGCTCGGGGTTGCCGAAGTTCATGTTGTCGGTGATGGCGATCGGATCGGCGCCGACCGCCGAAAGGTTGCGCCAGGTCTCGACCACGGCCTGCTTGGTGCCCATCTCGGGGTCGGCCGCGACGTAGCGGGGTGTCACGTCGCAGGTCGCGGCGAGGCCCTTGCGTGTGCCGTGGATGCGCACCACGGCCGCGTCGCCGCCGGGGCGCCCGATGGTGTCGCCCATCACCATGTGATCGTACTGCTCCCACACCCAGCGGCGCGAGGAGAGCGCGTGCGAGCCCATGAGTTGCTTCAGCGCATCTAGATTGCCGTTCGGCGCCTTCACCCACTGCGGCAGCACGGGCTGCGGCGGCACCGGCGCGAACCACGGCCGCTCGTAAACGGGGGCCGAGTTGGCGAGCACCGGCACCGGCAGATCCGCCTCGATCTCTCCCCTGTGCTTGATCACCATGCGGCCGGTATCGGTCGTGATGCCGATGACCGCGAAGTCGAGCCCCCACTTCTTGAAGATCGCTTCCGCCTCGGGCTCCCGCCCGGGCTTCAGGATCATGAGCATGCGCTCCTGGCTCTCCGAGAGCATCATCTCGTAGGCGGTCATGCCGGTTTCACGCTGCGGCACGTGATCGAGGTCGATCTCGATGCCGACGCCGCCCTTGTCCGCCATCTCGGAGGTGGAGGAGGTGAGCCCCGCCGCGCCCATGTCCTGGATG
>JBFXEP010000098.1:0-8795 GCA_050179995.1 Hyphomicrobium sp. | reverse complement strand
TCCCTTCAACAATCGCAACTTCTACGGCGCGACCAAGATCGCCGGCGAGGCGATGGCCACCGCCTTTCACTATCGCTACGGACTGCCCATCGTCGGGTTGCGCTACATGAACGTTTACGGGCCGCGCCAGGACTACAACGGTGCCTACATCGCCGTGATCATGAAGATGCTCGACGCCATCGACCGTGGCGAGGGACCGACCATCCTCGGCGACGGATCCGAGGCATTCGACTTCGTCGCCGTCGCCGACTGCGCCAAGGCCAACGTCTGCGCGATGCAGGCTGATGCAGTCGCGTCCTACTACAACGTCGGAACCGGCAGGCGCACGAGCCTGAAGGAGCTGGCGACCATGCTGCTGAACCTGACCGGCTGCAATCAGCCCATCCAATACAATGAGCGCAGCCAGGCCACCCTGGTCCGCAACCGCATCGGCGATCCCACCCGCGCGGCGAAGGAGATCGGCTTCACGGCCTCGGTTCCGCTCGAGGAGGGCCTGCGAGCGCTGATCGGGTGGCGCGCGGCCCACAAGGCCGAGGTCGCGGCGCGCCGCGCCAACACGCGCGTCGTCGGCTAGAGGGCCATAGCAGATCTGTGCAAGAGCTGGTGACAAACGGACCGATTATATTGCAGGCCCGCGCTACGCGCCCTAGCCTCGGAAACAGGCGAGACATGGATGTCGCTGCTCACCTTTGCGGCAGCGCGACAAGCGGGAGGGTGCAAAACTCGTGCTGCGCGAAATACGCAGGCTGCCCCGTGAGCGAGAGAGCATCCCGCTCTCGGCCCCATACTCGGCTCTGCTCATCGCGCTTCTCGGCGGCGTGATCCTTTTTCTCAATTTTCGCGACCACCTGCAGTTCATACCCACGTGGTATCTGCTGCTGTCCGAAAAGCGGATTCTTGCCGTCGTGGCGGTGTGCGTGGCGCTGACATTGCCCGCTTTCTTTCTCGTGCGGTCGGGAATTCTCCTGTCGGTCCTGTTCCTGTTGAACCTGATCATTCCCTTGGTGTCATATTCCCAGTTCGTCGAGACGCGGCCGGCGCCGTCGTTGGAGGCAAAGGGAATACGGGCCGTTGCGTCCAACAATCCGTATCTGGACCGGATAGACGAGATCCGGGCGATCAAGGCGAAGAGTGCCAGCGCCGATGCCCTTTGGTCGAAGCTGGCTGAGCGCTTTCTATCGCATATCGACAGGCACGATCCAGCCCACCGCGAACAGGTCGTGACGGGCGCGATGCTCATCGTCTCGGCCTTCTACGACTATGGAAACGCCGACTTGAGGAACAAGCGGCGTCCCGGCTGTGCGCTCGTCAATGAGCAGACGGATTTCAAACCGGTCGATGCGAGTTTCGCGGCGTACCGGGATGCGCAGATCGGCTGCTGCACGGATTTTGCGCTCATGCTCGCGTCATTCCTGAGCTGGCTCGATGTGGAGAACATGTTTGTGACCATGCCGGGGCACATCGCCAACAAGGTGCGCATCGACGGTGAATGGCTCTATGTCGATGCCAACACCAACACCGTCATCGACGGCCTCTTCGCCCCCCGCGCGAGCACGAGCCACATCCGCATCACATACTTCCCCCACCCGAACAACTCGTCCAAGATCGGCCGCTACGACATCTATAATTTCCAGAACTGGCTGATACGGACGGTCTCCAATCCCTATAGCCTGTATATGGCCGCGTTGGAGACATCGTCGACGAAGGCGGCTCTCGAGGGTCTAAGTCGATAGTGGCGACACATCCCGCCCATCGACGCCAGGGGCCGGTGACGAGCCTCACTTCGGAGACGTCCGCGCGCGAAGTATGCTAAGGAAGGAGCTATCCGAGGCGAGGGCGCGAGGATGGACTGGCGGACTGACGCTCCCGGCTGGCAGGACAGCGGGCCGATCGAGATGCGGCTCCCCGACGGGAGCGTCGTCTTCGGCGACATGACGCTCGACGTTGGCTTCGATGGTGAGAGCGAGGTGCCGGTCCCCTGCATCGACATCGGCAACGGCATCAAGTTCGACTTCACGAACGCCGAGGCCTGGCGCCGCATCGAGGCGGGGCTGCCCGAGGCCTGAGCGCCGCCGCCCCCTTGGGCCCGGCGAGCCCTGAATCCGGGCCGTCCCCCGTCCCCGCCCCCAATGCGGCCGTTATTCAGGCAGATGTCAGCTTGCCGGGAGACAAGCGGACCTGAGGCAAGGCGCGCGCCCGCATGAGAATACTTCTGATCGAGGACGAGCCCCTCCTGGGCGAGGCGGTGGCCACGCACTTGAAGCGGTTCCACGCCGTCGACTGGCTGCAGACGCTGGATGCCGCCTCCGACGCCTTGCGTGCCATCGGCTACGACCTTCTGCTCCTCGATCTCAACCTGCCCGACGGCCATGGCATGGACCTTTTGCGAGAGGTCCGCAGCGCAGGGCGGCCGCTCCCTGTCATCATCATCACCGCGCGGGACCAGGTGCGCGACCGCATCGAGGGTCTCAACGCGGGCGCCGACGACTACGTTTTGAAGCCCTTCGACCTCGACGAGCTGACGGCCCGCATCCATGCCCTGCAACGGCGCGCGAGCGCCATGCCGAGCCCGCACCAGACCATCGGTCCGATCGAGGTCGATCAAGCCGCCCGCCGCGTGTGGCGCGACGGTGAGGAGCAGGCGTTGACCGCGCGTGAGTGGGCCGTGCTCGAATGCTTCCTCGGACGCCTTGGCACCATCGTTTCCAAAGCCCGCATCGAGGAGGCGCTCTACGACTTCGGCGCCGAGATCGAGAGCAACGCGGTCGAGGTCTATGTCAGCCGCCTGCGCAAGAAGCTCGGCAGCGAGGCCATCCGCACGCTGCGCGGCCTCGGCTACCGCATGGATCGCTAGTGTGATGATCGAGAAATTCGCTACATCAAGCGGCTTGGCTCCGAGCGAATTTATCGATCTGAATCACACGAGCAAGTCTATGATTCTAGTGTCCCTTATGATTGCGAAGTTCGCTCCGGGACCTAGCCGCAAACGCAGGCGAACTTCGGAATCGGGACGCTAGTCCATGCCGGCCTGGAGCATCAAGCAGCGCCTTACCCGATCCCTGATCGCCCTCGTCGCCGCGTTCTGGATCGTCGGCGTGATCGCCGGCGGCTTGGTCGTGCGCCACGAGATCGACGAGGTCTTCGACGCCGCCCTGCGCGAGACCACCGGCCAGATCGTCCCCGTTGCGCTCCACGAGTATCGCTTGAAGACGGCGGGCAGCGCCGATGGCGCCACCGCGGAGGCGAAAGGCAGCGCGTTCACGATGCGCCGCGGCCACGTGTATTTCATCTTGCGCGACGCGGACGGAAAAGTGCTCATCGCCTCCGCCGGTGCACCGAGCGATCTCCTGCCCGCGCCGCGCGCCAATGGCTTCCGCGACCGAGACGGATTTCGCTACTACGCACGCTTCCTGCCCGAGGAGAAGCTCTGGATCGAGGTCGCCCAGGAGCTGCACGAGCGCTGGGAGAGCGTGCGCGGCATCTGGATCGGCCTCGCGTCCCCGCTGCTCGCCCTGTTGCCCATCGCCGCCTTCGCGGCCTGGCGCACGGTGAACGGCGCCACCGCGCCGCTCGTGCACGTCGCGCGCGATCTCGAGGCGCGCGGCGGGGACCATCTCGAGCCCATCGACGGCGAGGATCTTCCGGCCGAGCTGGCGCCCGTCATCGATGCCGTCAACACGCTCATGAGTCGCCTCGAGGCGGCGCTCGCGAGCGAGCGCGCGTTCGCCGCCAACGCCGCCCACGAGCTGAGGAACCCCATCGCCTCGGCGCGCGCCCAGGTCCAGCTCCTCGCCGCCAACCTGGTCGGCACCGCCGATAACGTGCGCGCCGAGAACATCGCCTCGCAGCTCGGCCAGCTCGGACGCCGCATCGAGAAGCTCCTGCAACTCTCGCGCGCCGAGGCCGGCCTCGGCCAGGCGCGCGAGCGAAGCGACCTCGCCACCATCACCGCGCTGGTTGTCGATGACTATGCGCGCCGCCCCGACGTCGGCCCGCGCCTCAAGATCGAGACGGCGGACGATGCACCCTCGTGGGTCAGCATGGACCCCGATGCCGTCGCCATCGTGCTGCGCAACGTGATCGAGAATGCCGTGCATCACGGGGACAAGGCGGCGCCCATCGAGGTCCGCCTTGCGCGCAACCAGACCGTGACCGTGACCAATGCCTGCGCCCCCTTGCCCGCCGAGGCGCTGCAGGAGCTGAAAGGCCGCTTCCGCCGCGGCGGAGACCGGCGCCAGGCCGGAAGCGGGCTCGGCCTCGCCATTGTCGAGACCTTGATGGCTCAGGCGGGCGGCACCTTGACCCTGCTGTCGCCGGCCGAAGGGCGTCTGGATGGCTTCCAGGTCGTTCTCGGGTTTCCCGGCGCCCCGCCACAGGCCGTCAGGTTGCTTTCAGGTTGAGCAGCGACAGTCCCGCTTTGCTAACGCAGAGGGGGAGGATGTTCGAGCCTGTCGTGCTCCCGGAAAAGGCAAAGCTGAGCGCGAGCGCTCCCGGAGTGGAGATCGGGCTCGCGATGCTGGTGGCGCTGCTGGCGAATTTCAGCATTGTAGCCGCGGCGCTGCCGGCGTTGCCGGTCGACGAGACCCGCTATCTCACAGTCGCCTGGGAAATGCGCGCCTCCGGCAACTGGATCGTGCCGACCCTCAACTTCGCACCCTACTCTCACAAGCCGCCGCTCCTGTTCTGGCTGATCAACGCCAGTTGGTCGCTGTTCGGTCTCAGCGTTTGGCCGGCCAGGCTTGTCGCCATCCTGACCATGGGGTGCGTGCTCGCACTCACCCATCGCCTCGACCGCGACCTGCTTGCCAAGCCAGCTCCGGTGGCGGCGTCCAGCGTGCCGGTTCTTCTATCGCTGCCCCTGTTTGTCGCCCTCGGCGTTGCGATCCTTTTCGACATGGCGCTCACCGCGACGGTGGTTGGCGCCATGCTCGCCCTTTGGCGAGTGGGCCGACGCGGCTCGCGGCGCGCTCACATGGCTTATGGCGTCTGTGTGGGCCTGGGTCTGTTGATCAAAGGCCCGGTGGTGCTCGTGTTCACCTTGCCGCCGGCTTTGCTTGGACCCACGTGGGTCAGGTCCACGGCGCGCCGAGGTTGGTACCTACGCTTGGCGCTCGCGCTTGGCCTGGCGGCGTCGATCGGGCTGGCTTGGGCACTACCGGCCGCCCACCTCGGCGGGCGCGATTACGCCGAGATGCTCCTCTGGACGCAGTCGGCAGGCCGTGTTGCGTCGTCGTTCTCGCATGCGCGTCCCATGTGGTTCTACCTTCCGGTTCTGCTGGGCTTTATGGCGCCCCTCTTGCTCTGGCGCCCGACTTGGATCGGCCTGCGCCGGGTAGTTGCGTCCGCGAGTCCCGCCCGCAACTTCCTCCTCGCCTGGATCGTGCCGCCACTCGCCCTGTTGAGCCTCATCAGCGGCAAGCAGATGCACTACCTGCTGCCGATCGTTCCCGCAGCCGCGCTGCTCGTGTCACTCGGTGTCAAGGATGCCGAGACCCGATCGGCCGATCGTTGGCCTCTGATCGTTCTGGTCGCGGGCATGCTCGCGGGTCTCGTCGTCGTTGCCTGGTCCGGCGACGGCCTCCTGCCAGATGGGAGTGCGCTTGCGGTCTCGGCGAAGCAACTCAGCGTCCCGCTGCTGATCGCCACCGGCGCGATCGTTCTCTTCGCGCTGCTGGTCTGGGAGAGCTCGATCCCGCAGTTCCCGATCGCCATGGCCACCGTTAACCTCGTCCTGTTGACCAGCATCGCCCTGCAATCGCGCGCCCGCGTTGCCGAGCTGTTCGACCTCGCGCCCGTGGCGGAGGTCATTGCCCCGTTCGCGCGCGCGGGGAGGCCCATCGCCGTCACGGAGCGCACGCGGGGCGAGTTCGGCTTCCTCGCACGCCTCGAGCGCCCCCTCCTCCATGTCCCTGGGCAACAGCTTCCCTGCTGGTTGTCGCGGCACCCGGAGAGCGTCGCCATCATCCGCAGCAAGGCGGACGCCGACCGGCCGGCGGGCTACGATATGCTTTACGCCAAACGCTACCGGATGCTGGAGACGATAGCGGTCGTCTCCGCCCCATCGAATCGAGGGGAAGCCCCGGCCAGCCTCGCCGACGCGTGCGGCGCAACCCTCGGGGGCGCCGCCCCTGCCGCGTCACGCGATTGACAAGCCGTCGCAAGCGGGAAAAATTCCCACCTGATCAGGGCTGGCGAGCCCACCCAGGATAGGGATCAGGGCTGGCGAGCCCGCCCGGGATAGGGCATTATTCCCGATAACAGGCAGGAAATATTCCCCACAAGAAGGGTAACCATGCGGCGCGCGGCGCTCATTCTCGTATTGGCACTCGCAGCCTGTGAGGAGCCGCGCTCGGAAGCCTACACGCCCGAGAACGAGATCTCGGCCTTCAAGCCGGTCGCGGTTGCGCTCGAGCCCGCCGAGGCGGCGCAGAAGATCGACGGCATCGCCACTCTCGTCAGCCCGGACGCTTTGACTCAGCTCAACTCCGAGATTCGCGCCGCCGAGATTGCCTTCGCCTTCAGCCAGCGCACGGTCGAGCGCTTCAAGGGCACGAGTTCGCTCGGCGAGCACCGCCTCGACAACGCGGAGCGGCAGGCGGCCACCGACGCTACCCAGGTTGCACTCCTCGAGCTCAAGCTGCGCAACGCCTGGGGCGAGACCGCGCCTTTCCTCGCGGCGTCCAACCGGCAGCGGCTCGTCGACGAGCTCTCCTCCGGCAAGACGACGCTCGTCCGCGTCGACTTCCCGCGCGCCGTCGAGCGTGACCCGAAAAACGTCCGCATCGCGCCTTTGGGCGGTGGCGAGGAGACGGCGTTGACCGAGGTCTGGCCGGCGCCATCGGGCAATCTGGCCATGCCGGGCACCTCGTTCTTCGGCATCATGCCGACGGGGCCAGGCCTGCGCCCCGGCGACCGCGCCAAGGTCACGGCGGAGCGCAGCACGCCGACGTCTGGCGTCATTGTGCCGGCCGCTGCCATGGTCGTCCACGCCGGCGAGTCGTGGTGCTACGTCGAGACGGAGCCGGGCGAGTTCGAGCGCAGGCGCGTCTCTCTCGCCATGCCCGTGGCCGAGGGCTACCTCACCAAGGATTTCTCGCCCGGAACCAAGGTTGTCGTGCAAGGTGCCTCCGCGCTGCTCTCACGCGAGGCGGAGCCCGGCTCGTTCGACGACGATGACGACGACGGCGGCGACGAGCGTCCGCGCGCCAGGAAGGCCGCACCCAAGGACGACGGCGCAACCGAGAGCGAGCATCGCGCAACGCCGCTCGCCAGCTCCGATCCCGATTAGGGCCGGCCGTCATGGATGCCCTGATCCGATGGTCCATCCGCTACCGCTCGGCCGTGGCGGCCTTGTCCGTCGCCTGGCTGATCGGCGGCGTATTCTATGCGCTCCACGCGCCGCTCGATGTGTTTCCCGAGTTCGTCCCGCCGCAGGTGACCATCCAGACCGAGGCGCCCGGCTTTGCGCCGGAGCACGTGGAGCAGATCGTGACCCGGCCCATCGAGGCGGCCGTCAACGGCGCGCCGGGCGTCGAGCAGATCCGCTCCGAATCCGTCTATGGCCTCTCGGTCGTCCTGATCACCTTCGAGGATGACGTCGACCCCGTCGCCATCCGCCAGGGCATCTCCGAGCGGCTTGCGACGCTCGCCGGCAAGCTTCCCGCAGGCGTCGAGCAGCCCAAGCTCACGCCGCTCACCTCGAGCACCATGGACGTCCTGAAGTTCGGCCTCATCTCGGATCGGGTCGACCCTTACACGCTGCGCGACATCGCCGACTGGACCATCAACCCGCACCTGCTGGCGCTGCCCGGCATCGCCCGCGTCACCGTCTATGGCGGCGCCATCCGCCAGGTGCAGATCCAGCCCGACCTCGATCGCCTCGCGGGCCTCGGCCTCACCGTCAAGGACGTGATGCAGGCCGGACGCGCCGCGCTCGCCTTGCGTGGCGGTGGCACCATCGACACCCCCTCGCAGCGCATCACCCTCGACGCGCCGCCCCCCGGGCCCGATCCCGAGACCATCGGCGAGGCGCTCGTCACCACGCAGGACAACACGCCGATCACCATCGGCCAGGTGGCGACTGTCACCATCGGCCCCGCCGTGCCGATCGGCGACGCCACCATCATGGGCAAGCCTGGCGTGCTGGTCACCGTGTCGAGCCAGTTCGGCGCCAACACGCTGGTCGCCACCGGGGCCGTCGAGAAGGCGCTGGAGGAGCTGAAGCCCGCCCTCGCCCAACGCGGTATCGACGTCATCCTCCTGCATCGCCCCGCGTCCTTCATCGAGCGCGCGCTGGGCAACCTGGAGCACGCCCTCGCGCTCGGCTCGGCGCTGATCCTGGCCGTGCTCTATGCCTTCCTCAGAAGCTGGAAAGCGGCGCTGATCTCGTTCCTCGCCATCCCGCTGTCGCTGCTCGCGGCCATCATCGTGCTCGCCGAGTTCGGCCAGACGTTGAACACCATGACGCTGGGCGGCTTCGCGCTCGCACTCGGCGTGCTCGTGGATGACGCCATCATCGACATCGAGAACATCATGCGCCGGCTGCGCCTCGCCAAGGCCGCCGGCCGCCGCGACGACCTCGCCACCATCGAGGAGGCCTCGATCGAGATCCGCGGCTCGATGCTCTACGGCACGCTGGCCGTGATCTTCGTCTTCCTGCCGATCCTCTACACGGGCGGCGTGCAGGGCCGCTTCATCGGCCCCATGGCGCTGACCTTCATCATCGCCGTCATCGCCTCCATGGTCGTCGCGCTGACCGTCACGCCCGCGCTCTGCGCTCTTCTTCTCACCGGCGA
>JBFXEP010000097.1:0-8809 GCA_050179995.1 Hyphomicrobium sp. | reverse complement strand
GGACCGGCGTGCGCAACTTCACCGCGCGCAACAACATGAAGGCCATGCAGCTGGGCGACCTCTGCTTCTTCTATCACTCCAACATCGGCAAGGAGGTGGTCGGCATCTGCGAGGTGATCGCGCTCGCCCATCCCGACCCGACCGACGACACCGGCCAATGGAAATGCGTCGACGTGCGCGCCGTCGAGCGCGTGCCGAGCCCCGTCACCCTCGCCGACGTCAAGGCTAACCCGCGCCTCGCCGCCATGGCGCTGGTCAAGACCGCGCGCCTCTCCGTGCAGCCCGTGACGGAGGCCGAATGGAAAGAGGTCTGCCGCATGGCCGGACTCGAGTCGGCGAAGCGCGCGAAGAAGAAATGAGCCTGCCGCCTGCCGCAGCGCCCCTCGATCCCCGCGACGATGCGGCCGCGCAACGCTTCATCACCGCCAACACGCGTGTGCTCGCGCCGCCCCTCGTCCCCGAGATCCGCCTCCATCTCGCCGAGGAAAGCCTCCCCATCTGGCTGAAGACCGAGGAGGAGCTGGGCGAGATGAACGTCCCGCCGCCCTACTGGGCCTTCGCCTGGGCCGGCGGGCAGGCGCTGGTGCGCTACCTGCTCGACAATGCGGCGCTCGTCGCCGGGAGGTCGGTCGTCGATCTGGGCTCGGGCTCAGGCCTGACCGCCATCGCGGCGAGGCTTGCCGGCGCCACGTCCGTGCTGGCGGCGGACATCGACACACTTGCGCTTGCCGCAGTGCGCGCCAACGCCAAGCTCAACGGCGTCGCCATCGACACCACCGCCGCCGATCTCCTGGCGAGCCCGCCGCGCGCGGCGGATGTGGTGCTCGTCGGCGACCTCTTCTACGAGCGGGAGCTGGCTGATCGTGTCCTGGCCTATATTGAGAAGGCCGCGGCGTCGGGCGCGCTGGTGCTGATCGGCGACCCCAAGCGCAGCTACTTTCCGGCCGGCCGCTTCACGCTCGCGGCGGAGTACCAGGTGCCCGTCACCCGCGAGCTCGAGGACGCCGAGATCAAGCGCACCTCCGTCTGGCGGCTGTGAGCCATCCGACATCTTGCGGCCACCTACTGCGTCGAGCCGGTCCCCGGATGACGCCGCAGGAGCTTGGCATGCAGCGCTCGCGCCGTGGCCTCGATCTCGCGCAAGCGCCCGTGCGGCAGCTCGCCCGCCGCCACCTTGAGCGCCGCGGCAAGCGTCATCGGATGCCGGAGGCCGAGCCGCACCATGATGCGCAAAGCCTCCTCTTCGGCATGATCCTGCACGTTGATCGGCTGGCGCATGCGCTGCACGAGGCTGTCCAGGACAGGGTTTCGAGAGGTCATGTCCGCTCCCCCAGGGGCACCGCACGAGCGATGGAGATGCGGGATAAACGCCGTAAGCCGCGCTTCGGGTTCCCCCGGGGCGGGAGCGGCGGAACAGGGCGTAAACGTGCGCGGAATGCGCCCCTCGGCCCGGGAAACCGAGCCGCGGCGGACGCGCCGCTCAAGACGGCCTTGAACGGCGCGCCAAATGGTCCTATCAAGGCGCGCCGCGGGAAGCCCGCTCGGGCGCCTGATCCGCCGCGCAGCCGCAATAGCTCAGTTGGTAGAGCACGTCATTCGTAATGACGGGGTCACAGGTTCGAGTCCTGTTTGCGGCACCATCTTTTCCATCCAGAATGGATTCTCAATTTGACGACGGCGACGTGCGGCGGCTCATGTAATAGCGCCATGATGAGAAAACATATTGAAGCAACGACAGTGTCAGAACCAGCCGAAAGCTGAAAACCAGCGCGCAAGCCCATACGTTCTCAGAATGCCTGATCGTTGACGTAGTCAGATAAAACACCTCCAGAAAATCGAGCAGCGCCACACGAAGAACGTTGTCGAACAAGTAGAGCAACCACGCGACGACATAGGTCGCAAGCCCTGCACTGTCGAAATCTGGAGCGTTGACGAAGAACTCGCCTGGATATAGCGCCGCGAGACCGGAGCAGAGCGCGAGAAAGGCGAAAAAGAGCAATCCTGGCACGCCAATCAGATGGAAATCTCCTGCATCACCTTTGGCCAGGTCGCTTTCCATATCTTGTTGCAGAGCCGCAGGATCATAGGACCAATACAGAATAAGGAAGCCGGTGGCGACGTAAACGACCGCGACCACCCCCATCAAGAGCCACCGCAGCCATTCCGGGCCACCTAGCAGCATATGGAAAACAACGAAAAGAAAGAGCAACCCGAACACACCCGCAGCGGCCTCGCTGGCCAACTTCCGAATCGTCATTTCCCCCTCCAGCGCACAGGACGCGACGCAACTGTCGTCGCTATCTGATGACCGGTTGAAAGTACCACTTGGCTCGCGCCATAACTACTGGCCCCCGCCCCTCAACTTGTCCAAAAAGTAAAGCAACCAGAACGGCCCCCGGGTCGTATTTGGAGCAAGGACATCGCGCGAAAGCGCGGCCTTGCGGCGGCGATTGCCGGGCGCCGCCGTCCATTCAGGAAAGGACAAGCCATGACGAAACGGAAGAGCGCCCTGGTGGCGCTGACAGCGGTGCTGGGCGCCGCGACCATGACAGCATCCGCCGACGCCCACGGATTCGGCGGCGGCCACTTCGGCGGCGGACATTTCGGTGGCGGCCACATCGGCCACGGCGGCTGGGGACATGGCCACTACGGCCGCCACGGCTTCTATCCGGCCATCGGCTTCTACGCGCCCTACTATTCGTCGTACTATGACGACTCGGGCTACGGCGACTGCTACCGCGTCTACCGCTACCACCGCTGGCGCGTCGTCTGTGACGACTAGACCATGATCGCTTCGGGCACTAGTCGCTCCGGTCGTCGCGCCGTCTACCAGGCGCGACGTGAATCGGCAGCGCAGGAAAGCCCGAAGCGTGAATCATCGGCCTCATCAAAAGTCCTACCGCGTGGCGAGCACAGCCGCCCGTTCCCGCTTCGCCCTCCACGCCGCGAGGTCGATCACCTCCGCCGGACCTCCGCGCGAGACCGGCCGCCGCGCCGGCGCAAGACGCCGCTGGGCGAGCCGGCTGGCAATCACGCTGAGGCTCGCCCCCAGCACGAGAAAGCACAGAGTTCTTGAGCGCATGAGCCGTCCCCTGATCGAATCAGGCTCTCATTGTCCCGCGCTCCGCCGCCTCAACTAGTGCCGCAAGACCACAACCCCCGCATACCCACCGTTGCCTGCCGAATGAACGGGGGAACAAACGGCCGCAGGCATGCGTTGAGAGCGAGAGTCCCCCTGCCGAAACACCAAGTCGCAAAGCACCGAGGAGCCGCACATGGGTCAGACCTATCAGTCCTACCAGGATGCGCTTGAGGCACGCGCCCGCGAGGCCCAGGAGGGCACTCGCACATTGAAAGAAAAGGCCGAGGACGTAGCCAGCACCGTAGCCGACGAAGGCGCCAAGGCGATGGAGGCCGCCGGCGAGACCGCAAGCGACGCGTTCGATTCGACGAGGCGCTTCGTTCAGGAGCAGCCGCTTCTTGCGATCGGCGCCGTGGCGCTGGTCGCCTGCGCCGCCGGTGTGCTGTGGAAGCTCGCGCCGCAGCGCCGCCGTATATAGATCGTGCTCCGATCGTCATGTCGAAGACAATGCCTCCGGCATTCGCCGCCGACCAGGCGCGACGTGAATCGGCAGCGCAAAGACAAACACGGAGCGTGCGATGACGCACACCGATGAGAAGACCATGAAGAAGAAGGCGGAGCTCGACGAGGAGCTCGAGAGCGCGCTCGAGGCGACATTCCCCGCGAGCGACGCGGTCGCCATCGAGAAGACCACGACCGACGCACCGGATCGCCCGCTGCATCGTCGCCCGCCGAAGATCGACAGGAAGCTCGTCGACAAGCTCGCGAAGAAGGTGGCGGAGAAGAAGAAGCCCGACGCCGCCTGACGCGACACGCCGCGCGGGGTTAAGCGCCGTTAACGCCCGTCAGCCGGAAGCTGTCGTTGGGAAAGGGCGCCGAAATGAATGGCGGCAGCCTACCGAGATCATGTGCGTCTCGTCAGGCTGCCGCTCGACACCAAGGTACGCGGGACCAAATCCCTGGCGCTTGGTTGGTATTAAAGCTCGAAATCGTTTCAACTCTACAAACAATCTGCGTCAGCCTAAGTTGCTGGCGCTTTCAGTACATTTAGTCGCAGCCGTCATAAGTCAGGGTTTTGCACGGCCTGGATTTCCGGGATTCTGTCCGATGCCGAGCAGCGCGCCGACGATGGGCACCGTGAGCGCGTGCGGCAGCACCTTCACGGCGAGCGCGCCGAGCGTCGCCAGCACGCCCGGCACGATCACGCGCCGCCCCAGCATGTAGCCCCTGACCGCGCTCGCCGCGGCCGCGTCCGCGCTGAGCGCCGGTACGATCGCGCGGTAGAGCGCCCGGTCGGCGTGCATGCTCTGATGGAAGCGCGTATTGACCGGTCCGGGCGCGACGATCGCGATGCGCACGCCGCGTCCGCTGACCTCGTGCGCCACCGCTTCCGAGAGCGAGACGAGGTAGGCCTTGCTCGCATAGTAGGCCGCTTGATAGGGGCCGGGCACCAGCCCGCCGAGCGAGCCGACATTGAGAATGCCGCCGCGTCCGCGCGCGAGCATCGGCGGCAGCGCGTGATGCATGAGCCGGCTCGCCGCCGCGATGTTGAGCGCGATCAGCCGCTCCATCGCTTCGGGGGATGCGTCGGCGAAAGGCCCGGCGAGCCCGACGCCCGCGTTGTTGACGAGCACGTCCGCATAGAGCTTCGCCTCGGCGAGGCCCGCATCGAGCCTGGCGACGGCGTCCGCCGCCGTGACGTCGAGTGCGAGCGGGACGGCCCGCACACCCGCTTCGCGCGCGATCTCGGCCGCCGCCGCCTCGAGCGGCGCCGGTTCCCGCGCGATGAGGAGCACGTCGCGCCCCAGGCGCGCGAAGCGCGCCGCGACCGCGCGCCCGATACCGCGCGATCCGCCCGTCACGACCACCGCAGGCGAA
Organism: Hyphomicrobium sp.; assembly: GCA_050179995.1. Taxonomy (GTDB): domain Bacteria; phylum Pseudomonadota; class Alphaproteobacteria; order Rhizobiales; family Hyphomicrobiaceae; genus Hyphomicrobium_C. Next base: position 3,849 of record JBFXEP010000097.1, on the reverse strand, counting down.
AGCCCCGCGACAGCGGCCAGCGCGTCCGCCTCCGGCCGCGCGCTGCGGCCGATCCAGGCGTCGGCGAGATGGATGAGGGGATGCGCCATGTGCTCATGCTCCTGTGAGCGCCGCCGGTTCAGTTTCGCATATCCCTTGATGTCACACGCTAAAACAGAAAAACCAGGCAAAAGTCCCAGCCGCAGCATCGAAATTTGCGCCATGCGCGGCCGTCGTAAAACCGTCCGGATGTTGTGGATAACTTCGAAAGATGAGAGCGCCGCCCCAGAGAGGGCGCGACAGTAGCGTCGCCTGATGACGCGAAACGGATGGCGTTGCGGCCCTCGAGGCCGGCGCCGATTACCGGACCAGCAGCGAAAAGCCGACGATCTGTATTGGTCCGTTCCAAGGCAATGCAACCAATCGCTCTACGTGAGCATTGCCGTAGCGTGGCCTCAGGTGCCCAGTTTGGCACCGAAGCCCGTTCGATGTCGGATCACGAGTGGAGGAGCGTACCATGAATGCGAATGCGTCAAGATCGCTACCTGACCAGGGCTCGGAGAACCCTCCCGGCCTCGCCTCGTTCGACGCCTTGTTGAGCATCAACAGACCCATGCTCGCGGCCATGACCGAGATCAACGGTCGCTTCCTGGAGCAGTTTTCCAGGGCCAACAACGAGTGGCTGGGCTTCGTCAACCGCCGCCTCAACGAGGACATGGCCGCCTCGCAGCGTTTCATGGAATGCAAGACGCTGCAGGATCTCTTCGCCGCCTATTCGGAGTTCTTCCAGCGCGCCCAGCAGCAGTATCAGGCCGAGTTCCAGTACTTCGCGCGCCTGAACCAGAAGCTCGCCGACGAGACGGCGACCGTCATCAAGTCCCACATGGACGAGATCGAGGCGGACGTCCGCCACTAGGCGCCGTGCGATCGAGCGATTGAGCTTCCTGCCGGCGCACGCCCCTGTGCCGCCGCGTCAGGGCGCATTTGCGCCCGTTTCGTTGTCCCCCCCCAACACCACGCGCCGCGCGATCGGCGACAGCAGCACCGCCACCGCGATGATGGCGAGCGTGATCAGCGTCGCCACGGAGAGCACGCCCGCGCCGGCGCCGAGATAGCGCTGCAGGATCGAGACCAGGAGGTCGTACTTCACCGCGGCGATGGTCGTGACCGCGACACCGCCGAGCTTGGCGGCGATCTCGAGGTCATGGTCACGCTGGCGGAACGAGAACAGCAGGAGCAGCATGGCCCAGGCGCCGAACAGGACGGTCATCAGCGTCACGATGGAGCGGAACCCGCCCGTCTGCTGCACGCCGAACAGCGCGTCCGCCGATTGCACGTAGGCTTGGCTCAAGAGCGGGAAGAAGATCATGGCCACCGCGCCGACGAGCACGCAAACCTCGATGCGCCAGAGCTGCTCCGGATAGTTCTTCCGCACCCCGGCATGCCGCGCCGTGAGCAGGACGCTGATGGCAAGCAGGATGAACAGGAAGAACACTTTCGTGGGCAGCAGCAGCTTGTGGATGCGCCCCGTGATCGATTGCTGCGCCGGGTCGGCGTAGAGATCGTCGATCGCCTTCTGGTAGGTCTTCTGCGCCTTGCAGCACTCGTCATCCGTGCTGAGGTGTGGCGGCTCCTTCTCCGAGTACGGGGTCGAGGCGAAGCAGAAGCGTCGGGGCTCGACCTTGTCCGTGCTCTCGATCAGCGGCTCGGGTTGGCACGCACGGTAGAAGTCGCGCACGCCGAGGCGGCGCTCGCTGACGTCGCGCAGGCCATTGATCCCGGAGAGGAGCTTGATCCGCTCGCAGGGCGGCCCGCCCTCTTTCCCGCAGCCCGCGGGCTCGCTCGCGTCGGCGTCGAGCGTGGTGGGCTTGAGGTCCCACACGGAGCGGTGCGGGTTGGAGGCGAGTCCGGTGCCGATCTGCCAGGCCACGCCCGCGATGACGGCGAGGCCGAGCAGGAAGCGCAATCCCCCGTACGCGATGTGGCGCCAGTAGAGGTCGACGAACGCGCACGACGGCAGATAGAACGCCGCCAGCGCCACGAGCCCGAGCGTCGGGAAGAAGAGGAAGAGGTGGCTGTCGAAGGTGGCGAAGGTGAGCCCCTTGTCGAGGCCGAACTCCCAGAACAGGAGCGCCGTCACGGTGATGAAGGAGAGCCCGAGCAGAAGAAAGACGATGAACACGAACGCGCGTGCGCCAAGCGACATGACCGGACCCTGCGTGGAAACATTTCCCCGTACCCGCGCCGGCAGTATGCCCGCAGCGCACGGATCAGCCTAGGGATTCCGCGCCACGCTCGCCCGCCGCAATCGCGCCGCCGCCGGGCGGGCCGCAAGAGTGCTTCCGGAAAAGTGGGAACCGGTTTTCCGATAAGAAGCACGACAAGACAAAGACCAAGAGGCTTTCCGCGATTCCATGAAAAGCGGAAAGACTCTAGGGTAAACGGGCCCCGCCTGCCGTCGTGGCGAAGCCATGCTCTGCGTGCACGCCGCCCGGCCGCTTGGCGGGAGGCGATGGACAACGCCGCCCCACCCACGGAATATGACGCGCCTTGGACAGCAGAAAGAGGCTCTCCTGCCCCACCAGCGACCAGAGCCGCCGGCGAACGCGCGGCGCACCCGCGTGCTCCTCATCTCCGACGGCCGCCCCGGGCATTATCGCCAGAGCGAGGGCGTGGTCGCCGCCCTGGCGCGCCGCGGCCCGGTCGATGTCGACCGGGTCGAGCTCGCCACGACCCTCCCCATCCCCAAGGGCCTCATCCCCAAGCTCGCGCGCCTCCTTCCGCCGGCATGGCTCGTGCGCTTCGTGCACGGGCGCGATCCGGCGGGTTTCGTGCGGCCCGACATCATCGTCTCGTCGGGCGGATCGACCGTCGGCGCCAATGTCGCCTTCTCGCGCCTCCTGGGCGTACCCAACGTCTTTTCCGGCTCGACGCGCGGCTTCCCGCCGGCCGCCTTCAGCCTCGTGCTGACGCCCTATCTTTCGGCGGCCACCGCGCCCAACATTGTCGCCGGGCCGAAGCCCACGCCGTTCGACCCTGACCGCGTTCCGCCGCCGAGGCGCCTCGCCACAGGGGAGGATTTGCGCGGTGCTCGCGTGAGCCTGCTTGTCGGCGGCCCCACGCCGTACGCGGATTTCGAGGCCGGCGACTGGGCGCGCCTCGCCAGCCTCGTGGCGGGGCTCGTCGCCGAGTGGGGCTGCCGCGCGACCGTCGTCACCTCCCCGCGCACGCCCGATGAGGCCTACGCAGAGATCCTGCCCGTCGCCGAGGCGAGCGGCGGCGCCGTTTCCGTGATCGACTACCGCACGGCCGGGCCGGGCTCCATTGAAGCCGCCTTCGACTGCGACCTCGTCCTGATCACGAGCGACTCCATGTCCATGATGACCGAGGCGGCCGTCTCACGCCGGCCCGCGATTGCGCTCGCCCCGGCGAAGGTCGGCCCGAACAAGGATGACGAGGCGGTCGCCGGCCTCGCCGCCGCCCGCTGGCTCGCGGTCCTCCCCCTGGCGGCGACCGGTCCCGCAACCCTCGCCGATTCCGCGCTGGCGCTCGAGCCGATCGCCCACAACCATCTCGACCGCCTCGCCGGCCTCGTCACCGCGTCGATCGAGGGAAACCCGCTCCCGGGTTTGTCTTGAAAGCGAGCGGTTTCGTTTACACGCTGTCCACCTTGACCGCTTCGCGCGAGGAACACCGCGCCGCGCTCGCGGCTTGCACCCCCGCACCCTGATGTCCGCAAGGACTGTGCGTCCCCAGACCATGATCGCTTCGGACCCTATCAGACCGAAGCGTGAAACATCGGTCTCGTCAAAGACCTAGAGCACCTTCGCGATGCAATCAAAAACCAACGCGCTCTAGAGAGACCAGGAG
>JBFXEP010000096.1:0-8817 GCA_050179995.1 Hyphomicrobium sp. | reverse complement strand
GCTGGCCGCCACCTACGAATACAACCCGCAACTCGATGCGGAGCGCGCCCGCCTCAGGGCGACCGACGAGGAAGTGACGCGGGCGCGGAGCGGCTTCCGGCCGGTCATCACGGGCGGCGCGGACTACACCTACAACTGGACCAAGCAGACCGCGAGCGTGGGCTCGCAGGAGACCGAGGTCAAGCCAGGCGGCTACTCGGTCGACATCACTCAGCCGATTTTCAGCGGCTTCCGGGTCATCAATGCCGTGAACGAGGCCGAGGCCGGCGTGCGCGCGGGCCGCGAGACGTTGCGCTCGGTCGAGCAGGGCGTGCTGCTCGAGGCCGTGACCTCCTTCATGGACGTGGTGCGCGATCAGGCCATCGTCCGGCTGCGCGAGAACAACGTCAACGTGCTGTCGCGCGAGCTCAAGGCCACCGAGGACCGGTTCGCGGTCGGCGAGGTGACGCGGACCGACGTGGCGCAGGCGCAAGCGCGCCGTGCCGGCGCCGTGTCGGCGCTCGATCTCGCGAAGGCGAACCTCAAGACCAGCCGCGCCACCTACGAGCGTGTCGTCGGCCATGCTCCCGGAAACCTGGTGGAGCCCGCAGGCTACGAGAGGTATCTGCCGCGCACGCTCGACGAGGCAAAGAACATCGGCACCAACGAGAACCCGGCGGTGGTCAACGCGCTCTATACGGAGCAGGGCGCCAAGTACGCGGTCGACCGCATCCGCGGCGAGCTCTTGCCGAGCGTTTCGCTCGAGGCATCCTACTCCGACCGCTTCGAGACGTCGGATGACATCAACGAATCGGAGAACGTCTCGGTCAGCGGCCGGCTGACGGTGCCGATCTACGAGGGCGGCGAGGTCTATGCCCGCGTTCGCCAGCAGAAGCACATCCATATCAGCACGCTGCAACAGATCGAGCTGGCGCGCAGCCAGACGGAGGAAAACGTCGTCGCCTCCTGGTCGCAGCTGCTGGCGTCGCGCGCGCAAATCCTGTCGGATCAATCGCAGGTCGATGCCAACACGACGGCGCTGACCGGCGTGCGCGAGGAGGAGCGCGTCGGCCAGCGCACGCTGCTCGACGTGCTCAACGCCGAGGTCGAGCTTCTCAACTCGCAAGTGGCGCTGGTCTCCACGCGGCGCAACCTCGTGGTGTCGAGCTACGCGGTGCTGTCCTCAATCGGACGACTCGATGCTGTGAATCTCGGGTTCACGTCCGTCGCCTACGATCCTGAAGCGCATTATCAGGAAGTTCGGCGTAAGCCCTGGGGAACCTCGATTACTCACTCGGACGGTCGAATCGAGGAATTGCCTTCTCCACCGGACGGCTACGAACCGGCGAAATAATCTCCTTGAGCAGCGTGTGCGGGATGGGTTAGCTGGGCCTCGCGGCTCGGCGAATTGTGTTGTCCTGTGGCTCTGCCACATCGTTGCCCACTATGATGCCTAGGTTGGCGAAGGTGGGTGTCCACACAACTTGCATGAGCAGGAACTATCGTCGGCCGAGCACGGGTGGTCTTCGGCACGGCAGCAGGTGATCGCTTCGTTGCTGCGCGCGACGGGGCGGGGGCGGCCGCAATCATCGCGGGTGTTCCAGGGGTCGGGACGGCATCCAGGCGGGTCGGATGCCGGACGTTCTTGCGTAGGGAGTGGCGTAATGAACATGACAGAAAAGAATGGCCAGCCGAGTATGGAGGAGATCCTGGCGTCCATTCGCCGGATCATCGCCGAGGAACCTTCCAGTCATCACAACGGCGAGCTGCGCGGCACGCCGATTATGCTCAAAGGCGACTCGTCGCTCGAGGATGCGGGCGAGTTCGATCTGCCGGCCATCTTCCGTTCGTCCCCGCCGCCCGCCGCCGAGCGCGCGCCGCTGCTTGGACGGCTGACGGATGCCATCCGCAGCGCCACGACATCCGAGCCCCGCGTCAACGGCGAGGAGACCCATCACGCCGAGCCCGAGGTCGCGGTTGCGGCCGCAGAGGCGAGCTACGCCGGGTTGAGCTCTCTCAAGCCGCGCGGCGAGCCGCAGGCAGCCGGGCCGCCGCGCGCCATCAACGGCACGCCGCTCGCCCATGAGCCGGCGCCGGCATCGAGCGGTGCGGGTGGCTACACGAAGATGGCATCGAGCGGCGGCCCGGAAGAGCCGAAGCGCGTCATGGCGCCGTTCAAGGATACGCATTTCCTGCGCATGGCGGATAGCGCGCCGGCCTCCGCGACGCCGAGCCCGCAGGCCTCCATGCCGGCGCCGCAGCCTGCGCCTGTATTTCCGCCCGAGGAGAGGCCGGTCGACTTCGGCACCATCATCCCCGGGCAGTTCGATCGTTCCTCGCTGGTCAGCGGCGTGCCGTTCAGCGGTGCCCCCGCGCCGACGCCCGACATCTACCCGGCCCACGCCGGTCCGGTCGCGATGCCGCCGCCGCCCCCGCTACCGGCCGAGCCGATCCAGAACGCGCTGGCGGTCGTTGCTCCGAGCCAGGACGCGAGCGGCACGATCGAGGACACCACCGCGGATCTGTTGCGGCCGATGCTGCGCCAATGGCTCGCCGACAACATGCCGCGCATGGTCGAGAAAGCGCTTCACATCGAGATCGCCGAGAGCATCAAGGCTCCGAAGAAGCCGTGAGTGCGCCTCAATTTTCGGCAGATTGCGCAATGTACGACCTTGCCTCGAAATGGTCGCACGCGTGGTCGATTTTCTGCTGTAGAAGAAGTGCGGACAGGACGGTCGAGTCACATTGAAGGCCGCCCGGCGCCAAGGTACGTCTTCCTGATGCAACGAACTTCATTCTCGCTCCTCACCGCAACCGATGACGCGATCCGGCGCTTCCCCGGGCGGGTCGGTGGGCGAGGCAGGGCGGCGGCAGGATAGCCATGAATAGACCGGACAAAGCCGGCGAGCCCAGCATGGAAGAGATCCTGGCGTCGATCCGCCAGATCATCGCCGACGATTCCCCGGCGGAGGCGGGCGATCCCGAGATCGCCGCCAATCCGCTCGTGCCGCAAGCACCGTCATATGCATCGGCGCCGAAGCCTACGGGCGAAACGCGCGTGCCGCTCGCGGACCGGTTGAGCGGCGTCTTGAAGAACGGCGCGCTGCCGCCGACGAGCCCGCTCGGGTCGAAGCGGCCCTTGTCCTTCGACCAGGACCTCGCCGACATGTTCGACGAGCCGGTCGCAGACGACAGCAACCTGGACATAGCGCCGAAGCCGGCCGAGATTCGCGTACCTCCGTCCTCGCCGATCCTTCCGTCGTCGCCGGTCATCGAGACGGCCGTGTCGCTCGATAGTGCGTCGGCGCTGCCGCCGCAGCTTGCGCCCTCACAGCCGCTCGCCCCGCCAATGCCTTTCGGCGGGTCGGAGAAGCATACCGAGGCGAAGCCACCCGAGGCGCTTGCTCCGACGACGTTCGGATTCCCGCCGCTCAGGAAGGCGAGCTTCTATCCACCGCAGCCCAAGACGCCGGCCGCGCCCGCGTCGCCGGCCGCATCCGCGCCTTCGCCCACTTTCTCCGAAACACCGGCGGTCGCGCCAGCGCCTGCTCCCGCCCCGCGCGCGGTGCGCGGGGAGGCGGCCTTCAAGGTTCTCGGGGCCGGTGTGCCGCAAGCCTCCGCTCCGATCGCGCCCCAGCCCATCATTCCGGAGCCGCTCGCCGAGGCGCCGTTCGTATCCGCGCCGTTCGTCGAGGCGCCATTCGTCGAAGGTGGCCGGACCGCCACGCCCTATGACGTGGGCTACGCGGGCGAGCCACCGCTTGCTGTCGGTGTGCCACCTTACTCTCCGCCGCCGCAAGCGCAGCCGTCGGGCTTCGCCACATACGAGCAAAGGCCCATCAACAATCCGGCGCCGATGCCGTCGTTCGACGTCAAGCCGGCGGAGCCGCACCCTTACGACAATCCGTACGCTGCGCATACGCGGCCGGCGCCGTCCTATGCCGCGAGCCCGTCGCCCTTCGCCAGCGGACCGCAGCTCAGCACGGCGGCCGCTCACCAGGCGCTCGATGCGCTGGCGCAGGGGCTCGCCGCATCGGCGGCGCATACGACCGGGCCGGCGACCGGGCCGGCCGAGCCTCTTTCGCCGGCGATCCCGCTGACGCCGATCATCGACATGGTGGAGCAGGAGCTCAGGGCCTCGCCGCCGCCTTCGACGCTGCCGGCGGCGTATGCTCCGAGCCCCGTCAACCGGACGCTCGAGGACGCGGTCGCGGACATGCTGAGACCCATGCTGCAGCAATGGGTTGCCGACAACATGCCGCGCATCATCGAGCGCGCGCTGCGGAACGAGGTCGCGACGTCGATCAAGCCCGGCCAGAAGCCGTAGGGCTGCCGACACATTCCCTATCCATGCTCGCTCGCCCAGCGGCGTGAGGCTTCGCGCTTCCCGCGCCGATTGACAGTCGGCGAGCGGGTTCGTAGGACCGCCAACGCCCACCAGAACCCAAAGCTCCCGAAAAGGCCCCGCGCGTCATGCTCGACAAGACCTATCAGCCCGCCGAGATCGAGCCGCGCATCAACGACGCATGGACCAAGGCCGACGCGTTCCGCGCCGGACGCCCGGAGCGCGCGGGCGCGGCGCCCTATTCGATCGTCATCCCGCCGCCGAACGTGACCGGCTCGCTCCACATGGGGCATGCGCTCAACAACACGCTGCAGGACGTGCTGGTGCGCTTCGAGCGCATGCGCGGGCGCGACGTGCTCTGGCAGCCGGGCACGGATCACGCCGGCATCGCCACGCAGATGGTGGTCGAGCGCCGGCTCATGGAACGGCAGCAGCCCGACCGGCGCACGCTCGGGCGCGAGGAGTTCGTACGGCGCGTGTGGGAGTGGAAGGAGGAAAGCGGCTCGACCATCATCAACCAGCTGAAGCGGCTCGGCGCCTCGTGCGACTGGTCGCGCGAGCGCTTCACGATGGGCGCGCACGGCGAAGCCGACGACCAGATGGTGCAGGCCGTCATCAAGGTGTTCGTCGCGCTTTACCGCGAAGGGCTCATCTACAAGGACAAGCGCCTCGTCAACTGGGACCCCAAGTTCCAGACCGCCATCTCGGACCTCGAGGTGGTGCAAGTGGAGAAGAAGGGGTCGTTCGCATGGGGGGACGGGGACCCGGAGAAGCCGTTCGACGCGGCGGCGCTGGCGAAGGTGCTGAAGAAAGACCCCTCGGGGCACATGTACTATTTCCGCTACCCGCTGGCGAAGCGCGTGCCGGGGTATGACGGCGACTTCATCCTGGTGGCGACGACGCGTCCGGAGACGATGCTCGGCGACACGGGCGTCGCGGTGCATCCCGAGGACGAGCGCTATCAGGCGCTGATCAAGGCCGGGGCGAAAGTGCGCCTGCCGCTGGTCGGGCGCGAGATCCCGGTCGTCGCCGACGAATACTCCGACCCCGAGAAGGGCACGGGTGCGGTGAAGATCACGCCGGCGCACGACTTCAACGACTTCGAGGTTGGGCGGCGGCACGATCTTGCCAAGATCAACGTGCTCGACGCGTTCGGGCGCATGACCGAGGACGTGCCTCAGCCCTACCGCGGGCTCGACAGGTTCGAGGCGCGCAAGCAGGTGGTGAGCGATCTCGCGGCGCTGGGCCTGCTCGCCAAGATCGAGCCCACGACGCACACGGTGCCGCACGGCGACCGCTCGAATGAGATCATCGAGCCGTGGCTCACGGACCAGTGGTACGTCAACGCGGGGGAGCTCGCCAAGCCCGCCATCGCCGCCGTCGAGAGCGGCAAGACGACGTTCGTGCCGAAGACCTGGGAGAAGACCTACTTCGAGTGGATGCGCAACATCCAGCCGTGGTGCATCTCACGCCAGCTCTGGTGGGGGCATCAGATCCCGGCGTGGTATTTCCTACGTGACGCGCAGGCGGATGAACGGGTTATCGATCTCACCGCGATAAATGCTCCTTTTCGTGGAGGCACTCGTGACTTTTCTCAGTTTGATTTTGTGGTGACCGAGTCAGAAGGTGCGGCATTCGACCTGATTAAGCAGCGCTACCCCACCTTGGAGGTGAGAGCTGTGTCGGGCTCCGCTGCCGCACTGATGCTGTGGCAGCAGCAAGGGGCAGTCGGCGTCTGGCGCGACGAGGACGTGCTCGACACGTGGTTCTCGTCGGCGCTGTGGCCGTTCTCGACGCTCGGCTGGCCCGAGGCGACGCCGGAGCTCAAGCTCTACTATCCGACGAGCGTGCTCGTCACCGGCTTCGACATCATCTTCTTCTGGGTCGCGCGCATGATGATGATGGGCTTGCACTTCATGAAGGAGGTGCCGTTCGACGACGTCTACATCCACGCCCTGGTCCGCGACGAGCGCGGCCAGAAGATGTCGAAGTCGAAGGGCAACGTCATCGATCCCCTGCAGCTCATCGACAAGTACGGCGCGGACGCGCTGCGCTTCACGCTCGCCGCCATGGCCGCGCAGGGGCGCGACATCAAGCTCGCGCCGGCGCGCGTCGAGGGCTACCGCAACTTCGCGACCAAGCTCTGGAACGCGGCGCGCTTCGGCGAGATGAACGAATGCGTGCGGCAGTTCGATTTCGATCCCTCCGCCGTGACGCACACGCTCAACCGCTGGATCGTGGGCGAGACCGAGCGGGCGGCGAACGCGGTCACCGCCGGGCTCGAGGCCTATAAGTTCAACGAGGCGGCGGGCGCCATCTACGAGTTCGTGTGGGGCGTCTACTGCGACTGGTATCTCGAGCTGATCAAGCCGATCCTGGCCGGGGACGACGAGCAGGCGGTCGCCGAGACGCGTGCCTGCGCGGCGTGGGTGCTCGACCAGTGCCTGAAGCTGCTGCACCCGTTCATGCCCTTCATCACGGAGGAGCTGTGGGCGCACATGGTGGAGCATGGCGAGCGGCGGCAATCGCTCCTCTGCCTTTCGGAGTGGCCGCGGCTCTCGGGCCTCTCGAGCGCGGCGGCGGACGAGGAGATCGGCTGGGTGGTGCGGCTCGTGTCCGAGGTGCGCTCGGTCCGGACCGAGATGAACGTTCCGGCGGGCGCGAAGATTCCGCTCGTGCTGACGGGGGCCTCCGAAGCCACGACCGCGCGTGCACGGCGCCACGACGAGACCATCCGGCGGCTGGCGCGGCTCGAGAGCATCGGGTTTGCCAAGTCCGCGCCCAAGGGCGCGGCGCTGATCGTCATCGGGGAAGCGACGGTGGCGCTGCCGCTCGAGGGCGTGATCGACATGGAGGCCGAGCGCAAGCGGCTCTCCAAGGAAATTGAGCGCGCCGAGGGCGACCGCAGCAAGGCCGTGGCGTGGCTCGGCAACGAGGCCAATGTGGCGAAGTCGCCGGAGCATGTCGTCGAGCTCAACCGCGAGCGCGCCGCGGAGGCCGCCGACCGCATCCAGCGCCTCACCGCGGCGCTGAAGCGCATCGAGGGGTAGACTCCCTCTCCCCCAAAAAAACGGGGGGAGGGGATTTAGGCGGGCTTCACAGAAGGCGCCTTGCGGACGCGAAGCTCCGTCAGCTTCCAGTCGAGGCCGCGCAGTTGCAGAAGGCCGACGTAGTGGCGGGTCGGGTCGTTGCGGTCGGCCATCTCGATCTCGAACAGGAACGGTGAATGGAACTCGGCGCGCTTCACGCGCGACCAGAACTCGACCGCGCGCTCGTGCCAGGGCATGGCGTCGAGCCTGGCCTGCTCGCCCGAGATGTTGGTGCGGTAGAACTGGCGTGCGCTGAAAAGCTGCGGCAAGCCTTCGGGCGTGACGTAGGCCGCGACGAGGTTGTCGACGGCGCGGCGCGAAAGGCCGTTCTTGATGCTTTGCCAGAGGCCGACCCTGGCGGGCGGGGAACCCGGCGCCGCGACGGGCGTCGGCCCGATGGCGTACTCGGTCATCGATAGACGCAATGTCTCGCGCACGGTCGGCCATTCGAGCCGGGCTTCGATCACGTCGGCGTTGCCGGTGCGGATGGCCTCGCGGATGGTCCACACCGCCACGAACGGCGACGCAACGAATGCCACCGCCAGGATCAGGCCGGCGGCCAGTGCAACCAGAAGCTTCCTCATTGTCGTCTCGGGCCCTCCGTGGCCCCGGCGTGCGTTCACCTTGAAACCAGAATTTGGGCCGGGATCGGGCATTCAGGCGCCGCGAGCAAAAGATGCGGCCAAAATTGCCCCAGTTGATAGCGCTTGGCCGCGAGACGGCCCCAGTGGAGCCCACGATCGGCCGGGATCGGATGCTACAGAATTATTGCGGAGCGTGGGGAGCAGGCTTCGAAGTGGGAATGTGTGGTGCCAGCGCCACGCTCTCGGGAATGTCCCGAAATCGGAGGCTGGAAGTTAGGGTTGTTGCCTGATCGCCACGCAATCCGGGCCTACGTGCCTCGTTTGGGCCACAAATGGGCGCGACGAAGGCTTGGAAAGAACGGGAGCTTGCGGGGGCTTCAGGTTCGGAATTGGCGGGCTGCGCTTTGAGGCGTCCGCCTGCACAGATTTCCGAAGCGGCCTTATCGACGGATGGAATTCCCGCTCTTGACCGGCGGAAGCGTGCGCACCACGTGCGTCGCCCGTCAGAGTCATCAGAGCGAATGGATGTAGGTGTATGGACGCCAGGACGTTCGACAAGTCTAAGTTGCCGAGCCGGCATGTGACGGAGGGGCCGACGCGCGCGCCCCACCGCTCGTACTACTACGCAATGGGTCTCACCGAGGAGGAGATCCGCCAGCCCTTCGTCGGCGTGGTGTCCTGCTGGAACGAGGCGGCGCCCTGCAACATCGCGCTGCAGCGCCAGGCCCAGTCGGCGAAGTCCGGCGTCAAGGAGGCCGGCGGCACGCCGCGCGAGTTCTGCACCATCACCGTGACCGACGGCATCGCCATGGGGCACCAG
>JBFXEP010000095.1:0-8911 GCA_050179995.1 Hyphomicrobium sp. | reverse complement strand
GTCTCATCGCTGGCGAGCTTGAAGGCATGCGCCGCAGCATCCCAGCGCCCAGTGAGACAGCGTCCGTCCCAGCCGACATAAGCGAACGTCTCATGGTCATCACCGAGGGATTTGCCGGGCAAGCTGAGAGAAAAATTGGCTCCCCGCCAACGCGCCGTGATGTTCTGTCCGTCGCAACTCCTGAAATTGAGCTTGTTGTCCTCGAAGGCGATCGGGGATGCCATTGCAATTGACGGCGCAAGAAGCATCAGAACAACCGTGAACGCGCAATCGAATCTTCGCATGCTCATTTCACTCCTTTCGTTCCAAAGTCGGAGGAGGAAGACGAGCAGCTTATGGATCGATTGATCAAGGCCAAAAGCGGCTGGCCAAAGGACCTAACGCGAATGTGACGTCGCGAGAGTGAAACTTCCAGCGGCGACCCGTGCAATCATCCCGAGTGATCGAGAACACTTTGACTGCAGCATTGCACGATCTCCTGGACAGGCTGAAGGCGGTATCGGCTGCACCGGGGAGGCGGTGCCACCACCGTTCGCGAGACGTTCCCGTTCGAGCATCACGGCAAAGTTGCCTTCGATGGTGAGCACGCGATCGCCGTGCGCGGATTTGGGCAGCTACGATTTGTCTCTAGCGCCAACTCAGCTTCTCGATCTTCTCAACAGCTCCGCCACACCGTCTTGCCGGGCGTCTGCAATCCACCCGAGAGGTTCGCCGCAGCACGGCAGTCCATGAGCTCAATCCTTCATAGTTCGCTCGCCTCGTGCTATCAGCGCGATACGGACAATGCAGGGCGCGCGGGGGCTCCAGTGTCGCAAGTCGAAGGTGGTCAGGGCCGCTCGGAAGCCTCGGGTTCTCTGCGCGTCTTCATCTCCTATTCGCGCAGCGATTTGAAGTTCGCGCGGCGCCTGGTCGCCGCGCTCGAGGCGCGCGGCATCGAGACACAAATCGATGAGCGCGACTTGCCGGCGTTGGAGGACTGGCGGCGCGAGTTGTTGGACTTCATTCGCGCTGCCGACACCGTCATCTTCATCGTCTCCCCGCGGTCGATCGCATCGCGCGTATGCGAATGGGAGATTGAGCAGGTCGTCTCCCTGGACAAGCGGCTGGCGCCCGTGGTGCTCGAGCGCGTCGAGGACGACAAAGTCACCGTCCCGGCTGAGATAGCCAGACTCAACTATCTCTTCTTCGATCCGCCCAACGACTTTGACACCCAGGCCGACAGGCTCGCAGCGGCGCTCTTCACGGATGTGGCCTGGATAAAGGAGCACACACGGCTGAGTGGAGCCGCCCGCCGATGGCACGAGAGCGGACGGCCCAACGCACAACTCTTGCGCAGCGAGGAGATCGACCGCGTTGCAGAGTGGCTGGGGCGCCGGACGCAGAATGCGCCGGCGATCCCTGAAGCGCTGCGGGAATTCCTTGCGGCGGGAAGGAAGTTTGAGCAGGAAAGCCGCGACCGGCTTCGACAAACCGTCGGCGGCGCCTTCATCAATCCGGCGGAGCAAGCGCTCAAGGAGGGGCGATTTGAGCATGCTTTGCGCCTTGCAGCTGCGGGCGCGGTATTGGCTGAGGACCCGTCTCTAGACCTGGTCACGGAGCTGCGCACGCCCGTGTTGCGGGCCATTCACGACAACTCCACCGAGCTGATCATAAGAGGCGCAACGGGCATCCGTGGCAACCTGAGGGCAAGCATCGCGCGAAATCTATTCGTCGCGGTCGCCCCCGAGGGTGCTGCCGTCTGGGACCTCAATGGAGGCTCCAGGCTTCTCACGCTGCCCTCGCCCGCAACCGAGGGCCGTGCTGCGCTCCTGCTCACCACGGCCATCAGCCCGGACGGCAAGCGGATGGCCACGAGCGGCACCGACGAAGTCATCACCATCTGGGAGGTCGGACAGCAAAGCGAACCTTTGCGCCTGCCATTCCCTGGATCCTTTTTGGGCGCCGAACTGTGCTTCAGCGAGAATGGCCGCTTGCTGATGGCGAGCGCAGTCAATTGTGTGTTTCATATCTGGGACTCCTTCTCCGGCGAGGAGCTCATCTCGAGAACAGAGCTCGCGGCCCCGTCCTTCAGCCGGAATGGACGGCTGGTGGCCGCCTGCCGTCGCACGTTGCCCCGCTTTGACTCGGACGGCGGCCCGGTGTCTCACGCTCGCGATCCGCACTACGCCGCGATCTTCGATATCGAAGCGCGAAGCGAGCGCCACACGCTTGGGGGCCACCAGAATATTGTCAGGACCGCAAGGTTCAGCCCGTGTGGCAAGCGATTGGTCACCGCGTCAAGGGACAGGACCGCGAGAATCTGGAGCACGGACACGGGCACGGAGCTCGCCCGGTTTGAGCACCCCGCCGAGCTTTCGGACGCCGTCTTCAGTCCCTGCGGGGAGCGCATCGCCACAGTGTCGGAGGATCGGCAGGTTCGCATCTGGAAAGCGAGCGGCGACGAGGAGCCGGTCGTTCTGAAGGGTCACTCCGGCGAGATCGTGAGTTGCGAGTTCAGCTCCGACGGCAGCTGCGCCTTGACGGCATCGCGCGATCGGGACGCCATCCTTTGGGACGTCCGGAGGGGCGCTCCCCTACGCACCTTGAAGGCCCACGAGAGCGAGCTGGATGCCGCCGTTTTTCTCGAGGACGGCCGCCGCATCCTGACGCTCTCTGGTGCGGGCACCGTGCGGGTGTGGCAGGCAGCGCGAAGCCTCGAGATCCTATGCTTCAAACTCGAAGGGGAATCGCTCAGAGACGCCATCTTCCATCCTGATGGCCGGCGGATACTGGTCATCGGGGCAAAAGGGCCGCCACGCATGTTTGATGGCGAGAACGGCGCGCTGCTTCAGACCTTCGGCAAAGACCCTGCGACCAGCGCATCCCTCGACACGACGGGCGATCGGCTCGTGACGACATCCGAAGATGGCTCCGTTCAGCTGTGGGATACAGGCACCCGCCGGATCATGGGTTCGGCCGACTACTACTACAGCGCGACGAACCGGGCTCGGTTCAGCCATGACGGCCGGGAAATCGTGACCGTCTCGCGAGCCTACGAGGATCCTTTCGACGATCCGATGTCTCTCCGCGATCCCGTCGTGCTGGTGCGGGATAGCCGGACGCTCAAAGTGGTGCCCATGAAGTCCGGTTTGGGATTTATCCTGGATACGGGGTTTGTCCTGGATGCGACGATCGGGCCCTTGGGACTGCGAGTTTTATCTGAGCATTCCGATGGCGGGCTCTGCATTTGGGATGCCGATCTGCCTGATGGCAATCCCCGCAGCCTTGACGTCGAGCAGCCGATCGCAGGGGCATCCTTCAGCGCCGACGGTTCCAGCGCGGTTGTCACCGTCAAGGATCGAACGGCGCGAGTGCTGGACGCGAATGCCGGCGCGTGGACAGCTGCGCTGAAAGGGCACGGCAGCGCCAACGAGGCCCATCCCGCCCAAGCCGTATTCAGCAAGGATGGCCGCCGGATCGCGACCGCTGGCAGCGATGAAACCGTGCGAATCTGGCATGCCGGGACCGGCGCTGAAATCGCCGGTCTCAGCCACGGCGCATTCGTGTTGAGCGCCGCCTTCAGCGAGGACGGACGCCGCCTCGTGACAACCGCCGCGGATCGCAGCGTGCGCGTCTGGGACGTGTCCAAGAGCATGACCATCGCGCAACACGCCACTGGGCTCATTCTCGCTGCCGCCCTGACGGCGAATCTGGGCCGGAAAACCAAGGCGGAGTCCGAGGATCGCCTCACGCAAAACGCCCCCGAAGACAGTCTTGGGGCAGCACTCCGATACCTCAAACGCTCGGAGGATGACCCGGAGCTTGCAAGCGTGGCGAGGGCTCTGCGCGCCACGCTCCATCGCAACTGCTATCCGGCGGAAGCCAGGCTGGACGGCAAGTCCGACCCTGAAAGCCACGTTGACAACTGACGGTCGACGCGGCGTCCACCGGCCGCGTACAGTGCACGCATCCTCCTCCGCGAACCGAACGAGGCCGCCGACATGTCCCAGAAGACCATCGCCTTCTTCCCCGAAGCGGCCTATGGCCCCGCGTTGAACTCGGTCGGCATCGCACAGGCCGTGGAGGCGCTCGGCCACAAGGCGGTGTTCCTGTCCGATCCCGGCTTCGTCGAGGTGTACGAGGGCTACGGCTTCAAGGCGCTGCCCGTGAATCTCTCCGAGCCCATGCCGCCGGAGAAAATGGCCAAGTTCTGGGAAGACTTCATCAATGGCCACATCCCGAACTTTCGCAAATCACCCTACGACCAGGTCGACAACTACGTGAAGGACTGCTGGACCGCCATCGTCGACAGCGCCAAGTGGGCGCAGAAGGACCTGCCGCGCGTGCTGGCGGAGATCCAGCCCGATCTCATCTGCGTCGACAACGTCATTCTCTTTCCCGCCATCAAGCAGTTCGGCAAGCCGTGGGTGCGTATCATCTCCTGCTCGGAGAACGAGATCGAGGACCCGGCTATCCCGCCGCATCTCTCGGGCTGCTCCGAGTCCGACCAGGACGGCCACGCCCGCTACCGCCGGCACTTCGAGGAGGTCATCAGGCCGATCCACGACGACTTCAACGGCGTCCTCACCGAGAACGGCGAGCAGCCTTACCCCATCGGCCAGTTCTTCGAGGCGTCGCCCTTCATGAACCTGCTGCTCTATCCGGAGCCTGTGAAGTTCAAGCGCGCCCATCCCCTGCCTCCGGGCCAGTTCCAGTATCTGGAAGGCTGCGTGCGCAAGGAGAAGGACTTCAAGGTCCCGGCCTTCGCCGCCAACAATGACAAGCCGCTGCTCTATGTCTCGTTCGGCAGCCTTGGCTCGGGCGACGTCGACCTCCTGAAGCGTCTCATCGCAGCCATCGGCAAGCTGCCCTACCGCGCTCTCGTCAACGTCGGCGGCTACAAGGAGCAGTACGACGCCGTGCCGCCGAACGTCATCATCGAGGGCTGGTTCCCGCAGCCCTCCGTCATCGCCCAGGTCGACGCCGTCATCCATCACGGAGGCAACAACTCGTTCACGGAGTGCCTCTACTTCGGCAAGCCGGCGATCATCATGCCTTACGTCTGGGACGGCCACGACAACGCGACGCGCGTCGAGGAGACGGGCCACGGCTTCAAGATGCATCGCTATGACTGGAGCGACGACGATCTTGCACGGAAGCTCGCCGCCTGCGTCTCCGATCCCGCCATGCGGTCCAAGCTCACCGCTACGAGCGCGCACATGAAGGCGCGCAGCGGACCGGTCAAGGCGGCCGGCATCCTCGATGCGCTGCTCAAGGGCGAGGCGGTCCGTGGCTGACCCCGCGCCGTCCTCCGCGCCTCACCTCACGCAGGTCTCGACACGCAGCGACCACGGTCCACGCGACCATGCGCAATGTCTACATGCTCGCCTGAGTCCGACCACGAAGACGCGACAACCAAAGAGAGAATGAAATGACCACCCCCGTTCTGAAGAAGCCGCTGGAGCAGACCGACCTCGTCGATTGGGGCGTGATCCCGACCATGATCGAGGGGCAGTCGCACACCTCGGGCAAGCTTCTCTTCAAAGGTCCGGAAGGCCGCTCCGAGTGCGGCATCTGGGTCTGCACGCCCGGCAAGTGGGAGTGCCACGTCACGCGCGACGAGTTCTGTCACTTCCTGTCCGGGCGCTGCACCTACGTGCACGAGAGCGGCGAGGTGATCGAGATCGAGCCCGACACGGCCGCCTTCTTCCCCCAGGACTGGAAGGGCGTCTGCACTGTCCACGAGACCGTGCGCAAGGTCTACATGATCCGCTGAGGGCGACCGGCGAAACAGCCGGTCGCAAGCCCGTCGAGAGGAAGTCTGCGGCCTACGCGCCCCTGTCGGCGTGCGGCGCTTCGGGCGCCTTGTCGAGGCCGAGGTCGAAGCCGTGCAGCGCCCACCGGCTGTCGACGTACTTGTAGCTCAGCCGGAACGTGAGCCGCGCTGGCGCGGTCGGGAAATAGCCGACGAGCTGCACGATGTTGCCGCTCACATTGAACGCGGCATTAGTGATGATGGGCTCGAGGCTCACCGCTATGCCGAGGTCGAGGTGCCTGTCTCGCATCCCGCCGAGTTGCTGGGCGAGCGTGGCCACCGGGTACGCGCTCTGGAACTCGGGTGAGCCGAGCCCGTGCAGCACCGAGTAGTTGGCCGTCACGTTCGCATCGTTGATGGCGTCGAGCGTCGAGCGGATGAGCCGCACCGCCTCGGCGCGGTTGGGCGCGGCCCCGGACTCGCCGAGGCTTGCCGCCGCCGGCACGCTCGCCTGCAGCACCAAAGCCGCCGCCAAGGCATATGCACACTTGATCCAGCTTGCCATCGCCGTCACGCCTCCCCGCATGAACTCGCATGCGGAAAGCTAGCGGCGGGGTCTGTTATGAACCACGCCCGTCACGGGTTGTGCACAGCTTGTGCCCGCTATCCACCGGATGTCGGGGCTAGCCGTGCTTCACCATCACGTGGCGCACGACCGTGTAGTCTTCGAGTGCGTAGCCGCTGAGGTCCTTGCCGTAGCCCGATTGCTTCATGCCGCCGTGCGGCATCTCGTTGACCAGCATGAAGTGGCAGTTGACCCACGTGCAGCCGTACTGGAGCTGGGCCGCGGTCGCCATCGCCTTCGCCACGTCGCGCGACCAGACCGACGACGCCAAGCCGTAAAGCGAGTCATTGGCCCACGCCACCGCCTCGTCGACGTCCGAGAACGGCGTCACCGACACCACCGGCCCGAACACCTCGCGCTGCACGATCTCATCCGATTGCTGCGCGCCCGCGACCACCGTCGGCTCGTAGAAGAAGCCTTTGCCGGCGCCGAGCTTGCCGCCCGCCGTCACCTGGATGTGCCGGTTCTCGACGGCGCGCTCCACGAACGAGGCGACGCGCGCGCGCTGGCGGCTCGAGATCAGCGGCCCGATGTCGTTCTCGTCGTCGTTGGCCTGGCCGTACTTCAAGGTCGAAACCGCCGCCGAGAGATCGGCGACCAGGTTGTCGTAGATCTTGCTGCCGGCGTAGATGCGGCACGCGGCCGTGCAGTCCTGCCCCGCATTATAGTAGCCGAACAGCCGCACGGCCTCGACGACGGCCGCCACGTCCGCGTCGTCGAACACGATGACCGGCGCCTTGCCGCCGAGCTCGAGGTGTGTGCGCTTGATGGACGCCGTCGCGGCCGCCAGCACCTTGCGCCCCGTCGCGATGTCGCCCGTGAGCGAGATCATCGACACCAGGGGATGATCGATCAGCGCCTGCCCGACGCTCGACCCGCGCCCCACGACCACGTTGACCACGCCCTCGGGAAGCACGTCCGCGATGAGGCTCGCGAGCTTGAGCGCCGTGAGCGGCGTCTGCTCCGAGGGTTTGATGACCACCGTATTGCCGGCCGCGATCGCCGGCGCGATCTTCCAGGCCGCCATCATCAAGGGATAGTTCCACGGCGCGATCGAGGCCACGACGCCGATCGGATCGCGGCGGATCATCGAGGTGTGCCCCGGCAGATACTCGCCCGCGACCGTGCCGTGCTGGTTGCGCACGGCGCCCGCGAAGAAGCGGAAGCAGTCCACCACCGCCGGCAGCTCGTCGCGCAGCACCGCGCCGCGCGGCTTGCCGCAGTTCAAGGCTTCGAGCGTCGCGAAAGCCTCGGCCTCCGCCTCGATGCGGTCGGCGAGCTTGAGGATCAGCGCCGAGCGCTCGCCGACCGTCGTGCGCGACCACGTCTTGAACGCGCGCGCCGCCGCGTCGACCGCCCAGTTGATCTGGTCCGGAGACGCCTCCGGCAGTTGCACGATCGTCTCCTCGGTCTTGGGATTGAGGATCGTCTCCGCTGTCTCTGTGCCTTTGACGAACGACGAGCCGATCAGCATGTCGGTTTGCATATGATCCTCTTTATTTTCCGGAGCCGGCGGTATCCTCCCCTTCCCGCGTCAGGTAGTAGGCGGCGAGAATGGGAAACAGCGTGACCGCGATGACGAGCACCGCGACGACATTGGTGACGGGCCGCTGCCGCGGCCGGACGAGCTCGTTGAGCATCCAGATCGGCAGCGTCTGCTGCTGGCCCGCCGTGAAGGTGGTGACGATCACCTCGTCGAACGACAGCGCGAAGGCGAGCATGCCGCCCGCCAGCAGCGCCGTGCTGATCGAGGGCAGGATCACGTAGCGGAAGGTTTGGAAGCCGTCCGCACCGAGGTCCATCGAAGCCTCGACGAGGGACGGCGAGAGTCGCCGGAAGCGCGCGACCGCGTTGTTGTAGACCACGACGATGCAGAACGTCGCGTGGCCGAGCACGATGGTCCAGTACGAGAACGGGATGTCCGCGAGGTTGAACGCCGCGCGCAGCGAGATGCCGGTGATGATGCCGGGCAGCGCGATCGGCAGGATGAGGAGCAGCGAGATCGCCTCTCGGCCGAAGAACTTGGTGCGCGCCAGCGCCGCCGCCGCCAGCGTTCCGAGCACGAGCGCCATGGCCGTGGAGAGCGTCGCTACCTTGAGCGAGAGCCCGATCGCGTTCCAGATGTCCTGCCGCTCCCAGGCCACTGCGAACCACTTGGTCGTGAAGCCCGGCGGCGGGAACTGGTAGCTCCGCTCCTCCGTGGTGAACGCGTAGAGGATGATGAAGGCGAGCGGGATATGCAGGAACAGGAGCCCGGCGCCGGCCGCGATCTTGAGTCCGAGCGGGGCCTCGTTCTGGTCAGAGCGCATCGAACGCCCCCGTGCGCTTGGCGATGGTGAGGAAGATCCCCATGATCACGATCGGCACCACCGAGAACGCTGCCGCGAGCGGGATATTGCCGGCGAGACCCTGCTGCGCATAGACAACCTGCCCGAGGATCAGCGACGACGGCCCGACGATCTGCGGCACGATGTAGTCGCCGAGCGTCAGCGAGAAGGTGAAGATCGATCCCGCGACGACGCCCGGGAACGCCAAGGGCAGGATGACGTTGC
>JBFXEP010000094.1:0-8982 GCA_050179995.1 Hyphomicrobium sp. | reverse complement strand
ATCATGGAGAGCGCCGCCGCGCGCGCCCGGTAGAGATCCTTGTGCAGCGTATCGAGCGTCGGCTGGTCGCCCGTGTAGCTGTGGATCGTCGTCATGAACCCTTTCTCGATGCCGACCAGGTCGTGCAGCACCTTCGCCACCGGCGCCAGGCAGTTCGTCGTGCACGACGCGTTCGACACCACGAGATGGTCCGCCGTGAGCTTGTCGTGATTGACCCCGTACACGACCGTGAGGTCCACCCCGTCCGCCGGCGCCGAGACGAGCACCCGCTTGGCGCCCGCCGCGAGATGCGACGCGGCCTTGTCCCTGCTCGTGAAGATGCCCGTGCATTCGAGCGCGATGACGACACCGAGGTCCTTGTGCGGCAGCTCGGCCGGGTTCTTGACCGCCGTCACCTTGATCGGCCCGCGCCCGAGGTCGATCGAATCGCCCTTGACCGTGACCTCGCCGGGGAAGCGCCCGTGCACGCTGTCGAAGCGCAGCAGGTGCGCGTTGGTCTCGACCGGCCCGAGATCGTTGATCGCCACCACCTCGATGTCGGTGCGCCCCGATTCGTAGATCGCGCGCAACACGTTGCGGCCGATGCGGCCAAATCCGTTGATCGCGACCTTGAGTGCCATTGAGACGTCCTCCAGAAGACGGGATTGTTGTGGTTATGCCGCTCGGGCGCGGGAAAGGGCGCGGCGGAAAGCCGGAGCGGCGCAATTAAGTTGACGGGGCCTACCCCTGTCAATCCTGCGTCCCGCCACACGGCCGCCAGGCTCGCTTAGGGGCGCCTGGAGCCGGGATGGCCGCCCGGGTTTTCTTGCGCCGCGGCATGAGATTTTCTATGCTGAAGATTGCATGCGGGACGTGAACGCGGCCCCGCCGGTCTGCGAGGAGGGGTGCGGATCAGCCCATGGTGCAGCGGACGAAAGCACAGGCGAAGCGTCCGGCCGGCCGCCCCAGCAAGGAGCCGCCGCCTGCGCCGGGTGGCGCCACGAGCCCCGCGCCGGGCGTCGAGGCCCGCCTGAAGGCCGTCGAGCAGGAGCGCGACACCTTGAAATCGGAGCTCGATGCCGCCCGCCAGCGCATCGCCGCGCTGGAGGAAAGCCGCAGCCTGGTGGCGAGCCGCATCGATTGGGTCATCGAGAGCCTGTCCGGCGTTGTCGATAGAGACGACTGACCCCTCGCCATCCGCCGCCCTCGCGCCTATGTTAGCTCCGCTGCGGGGTTCGTCAGGAACACATGAATCTCCAGGGCCTATAAGATCTGCCTGGGAGCTGTCCCTGGCCGGGACCGTGGTCCCGGACACATGGCGCCCACCTTACATTTGTAGGGACCCGGCGAGATCAACCGTTCCAACGGCCACCGCGGCACTTTCTCCGTCTCAACGTCCCGGCGCATCGAGGGCGACGCGAGGTTTGTTGACCGCCATTTCGCCCGAGCTTGCCAAGAAGGAGATGCGCCGCACGTCGAAGGCGCGGCGCAACGCCGCCCATCTGCGCCTCGGAAGCGAGGCCGGCCACGCCATCGCCCGTCACGGCATCGCCTTTGCCGGCCGCCCGGCCCCGGCCATCGTCTCGGGCTTTCTCGCCATCGGCGAGGAGATCGACCCCGCGCCGCTCATGCTTCGCCTGCTCGGCGAGGGCTACCGCCTCTGCCTCCCCGTCATGGAGGGCAAGGGCCTGCCGCTCGTCTTTCGCGCGTGGGCGCCGGGCGAGCCGCTCGCCGAAACCATGTGGGGCATCCGCGAGCCGCTGCCCGAGGCGGCGGTCCTCGAGCCCGATATCGTGCTCGGCCCCCTCCTCGCCTTCGACGCCGAGGGCTATCGCCTGGGCTACGGCGGCGGCTTCTACGACCGCACGCTGGCGCGCCTGCGGGCCCTGAAACCCATCGTCTCCATCGGCATCGCCTTCGACGAGCAAAAGGTCGACACCGTTCCCCATGCCGACTATGACGAACGCCTCGATTGGGTCCTGACACCCTCGGGACCGATGAAGTGCGGATGACGAATTGGATACGTGCTTGAACGCAAACGCACGCAAAATCCCCTCTCCCCGTTCTGGGAGAGGGAGGAGCTGATGCGCCTCCTCTTCCTTGGCGACATCGTCGGCCGCTCGGGGCGCAGGGCCGCCGTCGAGGCCATCCCGCGCCTGCGCGAGCGCTGGAAGCTCGACTTCGTCGTCATCAACGGCGAGAACGCCGCCGGCGGCTTCGGCATCACGGAAGCCATCCACCAGGAGCTGGTCGACGCCGGCGCCGACGCCGTCACCCTTGGCAACCACGCCTTCGACCAGAAGGAGACGCTGGTCTACATCGAGCGTCACGAGCGCCTGATCCGCCCGCTCAACTTCCCGCCCGGCACGCCGGGCCGCGGCGCGAGCCTGCTCAAGGCCAAAAACGGCGCCGACGTGCTCGTCATCAACGCCATGGGCCGCGTGTTCATGACCGAGATCGACTGCCCGTTCCGCGCCATCGACCGCGAGATCACCGCCTGCAGCCTGAAATCCGGCGCCGACGTCATCCTCGTCGACTTCCATGCTGAGGCGACGAGCGAGAAGCAGGCGCTTGGGCTTTTCCTCGATGGCCGCGTCTCGGTCGTCGTCGGCACGCACACCCACACGCCGACCGCCGACGAGCGCATCCTGCCGCAGGGCACCGCGTACATGTCGGACGCCGGCATGTGCGGCGACTACAATTCCGTGCTCGGCATGGAGGCCGACGAGCCGATCCACCGCTTTCTGGCGCGCCTCCCGCGCGAGCGCTTCGAGCCGTCGCTCGGCCCCGCGACCGTCTCTGGCCTCGCCGTCGAGATCGACGCTGCAACCGGGCTTGCGACGCGCGTGAAAGGTTTGCGGCTCGGTGGCGTTTTGGAGCCTACCGAGCCGCTGTTTTGGGAGTGAGAGAGTGTATGGCTAACCGCTTGAGGAGGAGCTCTTGCTCGCCCTCAGCGCATCGGTGAGCATGCTCACCCTGTCCGCGATTGGGCAGTTGCGGTCGTGGAAGCGATTTTAGGTGATTCTGCCCCACCCCGCGAGGGGCACCAAAAAACATCCCGCGAGCCCCCGCCGGCGACCCGAGGGGGTTGACCGGCGCGCGGCGGCCCCGCAATAAATCGGACCCGAAACGCCCCTCCGCGCGCGCCGCGGCTCCAGCACACAATCAGGAACTCGAGATCTCGGAACCCCCATGGCCGGCCATTCAGCGTTCAAGAACATCATGCACAAGAAGGGCCGCAAGGACGCGGCCCGCGCCAAGATGTTCGCCAAGTTCGCCCGCGAGATCACCGTCGCCGCCAAGTCCGGCATGCCCGACCCCGCCATGAACCCGCGCCTGCGCCTCGCCATCCAGACGGCCCGCGCCGAGAACATGCCGAAGGACAACATCGAGCGCGCCATCAAGAAAGCGCTAGGCGGCGACAGCGAGGCCTACGAGACCATCCGCTACGAGGGCTACGCGCCGGGCGGCGTCGCCGTCATCGTCGAGGCGCTGACCGACAATCGCAACCGCACCGGCGGCGCCGTGCGCGCGGCCTTCACCAAGCAGGGCGGCAACCTCGCCGCCACCGGCGCCGTGGCCCACATGTTCGAGCACGTGGGCGAGATCCGCTTTAAGCCCGGCGCCGGCTCGCCCGACGCCATCCTCGAGGCGGCAATAGAGGCCGGCGCCGACGACGCCCAGTCCGACGACACCGGCCACCTCGTCATCTGCGCGTTCGATCAGCTAGGCACCGTCGCCGGCGCCCTCGAGGAGAAGCTCGGCGAGCCGGAAAGCGTCAAGGCCGTCTGGAAGCCGAACCTCACCACCGAGGTCGACGAGGACAACGCGGAGAGCATCATGAAGCTCATCGCCGCCCTCGAGGACGACGACGACGTGCAGAATGTTTTTGCGAACTTCGAGGTCTCCGAGGACGTTCTGAGGAAGCTCACCGCCGCTTGATCGCGCTCGAACCGCCGGCCGGAATTTCAATACGACTGAACAATGGGATAGCAGCCATGACCGAGAAGCTCGAAGACATCGCCATTGCCATGGTGGCACCCGGCAAGGGCATCCTGGCCGCCGACGAAAGCTCGGGCACCATCAAGAAGCGCTTCGATAGTATCGGCGTGACGTCGACCGAGGATGTGCGCCGCGACTACCGCGAGATGCTGTTCCGCGCCAACGAGGCGATGAAGAGCTACGTCTCGGGCGTCATCCTCTACGACGAGACCATCCGCCAGAAAGCCAAGGACGGCACGACGCTGGTCGACGTCATGCGCGCCGCGGGCTCGATCCCCGGCATCAAGGTCGACACCGGCGCCAAGCCCCTCGCCGGCCCGACCGCCAAGATCGAAACCATCACCGAGGGGCTAGACGGCCTGCGCGAGCGCCTCGCCGAGTACCACGCGCTCGGCGCCCGCTTCGCCAAGTGGCGCGCCGTCATCACCATCGCCGACGGGCTCCCGACCTGGAACTGCATCAAGGCCAACGCCCATGCGCTCGCCCGCTACGCGGCGCTGTGCCAGGAAGCCGGCATCGTGCCGATCGTCGAGCCCGAGGTGCTGATGGACGGCCCGCACTCGGCGCACGACATCGACGAATGCTATCGCGTGACGGAATGGACGCTGCGCACCGTCTTCCGCGAGCTCTACGACGCGCGCGTCGCGCTCGAGGGCATGGTGCTGAAGCCCAACATGATCATCGCCGGACAGAAGTCGCCGAAGCAGGCCTCCGCCGAGGAGGTGGCCGACAAGACCGTGCGCTGCTTGAAGGCGACCGTGCCCGCGGCGGTGCCCGGCATTGCCTTCCTCTCCGGCGGCCAGTCCGACGAGACGGCGACCCAGCACCTCTCGCTCATGAATGCATCGGGCAATCTTCCCTGGGTACTGACCTTCTCCTACGGCCGCGCGCTGCAGGCGGCCGCGCTCAAGGCCTGGGGCGGCAAGCCCGAGAACGTCGCCGCCGGCCAGCGCGCCTTCACGCACCGCGCGCGCATGAACAGCCTCGCCGCGCTCGGCAAGTGGGACGCGAAGCTCGAGAAGGCCGCGTAACAGGGCAATCGCCGCACTCTTGTTCTCACCGTGAGCCTTTTCGCAGCATTTTTTCGCGTCGCGATGGAACCGCGCCGCGGCGCTTGCGTTGTCAGGCCAGGCCCATGGTCTGGACGCACATGCCAGGCTGGATCCACGAGTTCAATTCGGGATGGGGGGCCCAACACTTATAGGCTTCGCTCGCAAGGGCGAAGACTAAGCAGCAAGGCGCGGCGAGCCCCCCTCGCTTGCGCCTTGACTGCGTTCGCACAAGGCACGGCCGCAGGTCACGATTTCAAGGCCGTCGCAACGTGCGCGGGAGAGCTGAACGTCACAGTGCCGTTATCGGCGAGGTAAGGGCGCAGCTCCGTTTCCGCTTCCTGCAACAGCAGCTTGTATTGCGCCTCATCGATCAGGTCGGCCAGCGTCCACCCCTTCACATCGGTGCGCACCCAGGATTCGATCGAGGGGAAGCGAGCCGTTCCGTCCAGCGTGCGGACCTCCACCTGCGCGAGGCCGCATTGCGTGAAGAGCGAACACAAGGTCTCCAAGTCGCCCAGCGCGAAGGGCGCGCGCAGTTCGTTGGCGATGCGATCTCCAAATAGCCGCTGCAGAAGCCTTGTCATCGCCGCATAGCCCGGCGCGTGGTCGAGCGGGCCCCAGACGGCCACGCCGAGCCGGCCACCCGGCCGCAGCACGCGCCACATCTCTTTGATTGCCGCGATGCGGTCCGCAAAGAACATCAGGCCGAACTGGCTGACAACGGCGTCAAACGCATGATCTGCGAAAGGCAGGGATTCGGCCTGTCCCAGCCGCCAGGCGATGTTCGGCGCCTTGCCGCTGGCCACGGCGAGCATGCCCTCGTTGCAGTCGAGCCCGGTTACGCTCCCTCCCGGCTCTACGCGCTTTACCGCCTCACGGGTCAACGCGCCTGTCCCGCAGGCGACGTCGAGCACCGTTTGGCCCGGTGAAAGCCCTACGGCATCCGCCATGCGTGGCGCCCACTCGAGGAACAGCGCCGGCACGAAGAACTCTTCGTAGACTTCTGCCGCAGTCCGCTTGACCTGTCCGCTTGGCGCATCGCTCATGTGCGTCTCCATGGGTGTGGATCACGCGCTTGGCGAGCCTCTCCGGAAGGTTTGTCGGATTGATGATCCTCGAGAGCGCGACCGCCACGGGTCAAGCAGCGACGCCGCTTGCGCCTGCGGCGAGGCGCGCGTGCACCGGAAACCGGACACGCGTTGGCACTCGCTCGCTGAGCGTCGCGCGTACGGAGGCTAGTTCAGCCAGAAGCCCGCGATGGCGTCCGAGAGATTGTCGGGCGGCGGCTTCGATTTCTTCTTCTTCGCCTGCTTGGTGCTCGCTTGCGGCTGCTCGGAGCTATAGCCGCCGTCATCGGCCACCACGTCGCGCGGCGGATCGAAGCGCATCGGCTTCCCGAGCAGCGCCGCCGAGAGCCGGCTGTCGTGGCCGTAGACATCGCTGAACGTCGAGACGCGCCCGTCCTTGTCCGCGACCGCCGTGAAGTAGGCGGTATGCACCGGGATGGAATTGGTGAGCTTCGCGTCGCCCCCGCGCCCGATCACGTCCTGGGCCGCGTCCGC
This sequence comes from Hyphomicrobium sp., assembly GCA_050179995.1. GTDB lineage: Bacteria > Pseudomonadota > Alphaproteobacteria > Rhizobiales > Hyphomicrobiaceae > Hyphomicrobium_C. Next base: position 2,387 of record JBFXEP010000094.1, on the reverse strand, counting down.
GCTGAGCCCGTTTGCTTCCATGAGCATGATCTCGGCGAACCGCCGCGGGTTCTGCACGCGGATGCACCCGTGCGACAGCGCCCGGCTCGGCGAGGCGAACAGCTCCCGCTCGATGGTATCGTGCATGTAGACGTCGTGCTTGTTGGGGAACAGGAACTTCACCGTGCCGAGCGGATTCTTGCCGCCCGGAGGCTGGATGAAACTGTACTGGCGGATGTCGGCCGTGCCCCAGTTCACGCTGTCGGGATTGACCTCCTTCCCTCCGTAATAGACCTTGAGGCCGTAGGCCCGGATCGACGCTCCGGCGCCGCCGCCACCGAAGAGCGACGAGAAGAAGTCGCCGCCGCCGATCGCCTTGAGGCGCGGTGCCAGCTCCCGCTGTTTGATGCCGTCGGGCATGCCCCACGACGGATTGAACACGATGGTCTTCATCGTCTCCGAGAAGACCGGTGTCGCCCACTCGGGAAGGCCGACGATGATGCGCTCGCGGAACAGCACCTCGTCGCCCTTGATCGTGCGCGTCGTGAACTCGGGGATGTTGTTCCACACGTAGACGCGGCCGAGATCCTCGGGCATCCAGCGCCAGCGCTCCATGTTCAGCACCAGCATCTGCGCGCCGCGCTCGGGTTCGGGCGCGCGCTGCGCCTCGACCTCCTTGTTGAGGGAAATCCGCGTCGACCGCGAGAGCTGCCCCGTGGCCTTGATGCCCTTTTCCACCTGGTAGGCCTTGACCGCGAGCTCGAGCTTCTCGTCGTAGAGCGTGTCCTTGGCGCCGCCCTCGGCGGGCACCTTGAGGCGCTGTCTCAGGAGCGCGACGGTCGGATGATCCATGCCGACCTTGAGCACATCCTTGGTCGGCGGCAGGTTGACCTTGAGCGCCGGGTCGATCTCGACCACGGGCTCCGCCGGACCGCGCGCCTTGAGAAGCGCCTTGTGCAGCAGCTCGAACTGCGCGTGCTTCGGATGCTGGTCACGCAGGTAGGCGTCGGTCGCCGGAGCGGCGACGAGCTCGGTCAGCACCACGTTCGGGTCCTTGACCGGCGGCTTGAGATCCAGGATGCGGCTGAGCGACGAGAGATCTATCCGGCCGCCGCGCGCAAACCGCACATACTTCAAGAGCTCGAGCGTGAGCTTGCCCTCAGCCTCGCCGAGCTGCTCGGTGGAGGGCGCGCCGGTAAGCGACGGCAGATCGAACGCCGCGGCCGATAGCCCCCAGTCGTCCGCCTTCCGCACCTCGTCCACGGCGCTCTTCGCCTTGGAGGTGAGCCCGCGGCTGTCGACCCAGAGCGGCCCCTCCGTGCGGCTGCCGTAGAACGCGGTCGCCGCGGCGAGATCATCCTTGTTGGCCTTCACCGATTGTCCCGCGCCGCCGAGCCACGTCCGCACAGCGGCGACGACCGGATCGACAGGCGGAGCAGGCGGCGGCGAGACCGAAGCCGTTGGGGAGGGAGACGTTTGAGGCGCCGCCGCTGCCGGTGAGGTCGCGGCGGCCGGTGGCGTGGCGGATGGTGGCGTGGCGGATGGTGCCGCAGCAGTATCAGACGGCGCAGCGGTTGCCGGCGGTGTTGTTGTGGAGGCGGGAGGCGCTGCCGGCGCCGTCGCTTGCGCCGGAGGTATCGCCACGGAGGGGGAGGACGGAGCGGCGGTGCTCGGCGGCTCGGCGGGCGTCGCGGCATTCGCGACCGCATCGGCGGGCTTGGTCTCGGCGGCGAGGGGCGAGGTTGCGGGCTTGTCCGGGAGCGCGCCAGTTGTCTGGACTGTGCCCGTCTGCACCGTGCCGGCCGGCGGCGCCGTTGCCGTAGGGGGTGTCGTTGCCGTCGATTGCGCGTGGCCTACCGAGGCAGAACCCACCCATGCCGCCACGGCGAACATCGTGATGGCGGCGCGCGGGAAAACGGTCGTGAGCATCAATCTGGCTCCGTCAAAGCGAGACGCGGCACCACTTGGACCTCGAGCTCCCGGTTCGTGGGCGCTCTGCCACAACTGCAGGCACAGCATGGCGATTTCATGCTCGGAATGGCGCCAGCATGCTTGAGGCATCACGACGCCCACGGATCGAGCAGCACCCCCTGAGCACGAGATTCGTCGGCCGGACGATACTCGGAGAGTCCACCCCGCGATAGGGCGGATCGGCTGCAACGGACTGTTCTTCCAAGTTCAATTGCGCGCTCCCCTGCACGAGTCTCTTTTCCGCCGGAATTGGGACAGATACGCTCGCCGGACGGCGCTGGACCGGCGCAATCCTTCAAAGGATGTCTGACGCGAGCATGACCGACACCACGGCCGACCCCGCCCTTTGCCTCATTGCCGAGGCGCACCCCGACGCGGCCTGGGTCGCACGCGTGGCGGCGGCGCTCGACGCGACGCGCGCCGTGACGCTCATCCTC
>JBFXEP010000093.1:0-8985 GCA_050179995.1 Hyphomicrobium sp. | reverse complement strand
GTTCGTCCCTTTTTTCTTTTCTTATTGAGGACAAGGTTGGTTGCGAATCACGCGCTGCACAAGAAGGTTTCTTGTGCAATGCTATGCTAAGAATGTGGGCTGAGGCGTTTCAGCATCATTTACAGCACTTTGCCGCAGGCCGGTTTCTGGCCGCAAAACAACGATTTTCAGAGCATCGAACGCTGCATCATTGCATTTTCCGTCAGCTCATTTTTTGAGCATGGGGCGAGTTGTCCCATCCGAGGTGTGGCTTTCTTGCCCGCTGGACAAGGTTTCCAGAAATGCGATCAGGGCGGCTTTCTCCGCATGCGTCAGAACGAGATCCTTAACAAGCGTCGGCGCGAGCGACGGGCGCGCGACGAGGCCGCCCGCGTAGTGGTCGACCACGGCGGCGAGCGTGGCGAGGGACCCGTCGTGCATGTAGGGCGCGGTGCGGGCCGCCTCGCGCAGCGACGGCGTCTTGAACTCGGGCAAGCCTGCCGCGCCCTTGGCGAGGGCGCCGCGGCCCAAATCGCTGCCCGGCATCCCCACGTCGTGGAAGGCATCGTCGGTGAAGCGCCATCCGCCGTGGCACGAGACGCACCCGCCCTTGCCGACGAAGATGTCGAAGCCCTGCTGCTCCTGCTCCGAAAGCGCCGCGTCGTCGCCTTCGACCCAACGATCGAAGCGGGTCTCAGGCGAAACGAGGGACCGCTCGTAGGCTGCGAGCGCGTCGAGGATCGCGGTCTCCGTCACGCCGCCCGCGTCCGGAAATGCCGCGGCGAAGCGCCCGCGCATTCCTGCATCCTGTGAAAGACTCGCGGTGGTGGTGGCGAAATCGGCGGCGAGCTCGTCCGGCGCAAGGATCGGCACCCTCGCCTGCTCGGTGAGGCTCGCGGCGCGGCCGTCCCAGAAGAACGACGGCGCCCACGCGAGATTGTAAAGCGCGGGCGCATTGCGCGGCAGGACGGCGCCCCCGGGGCCGACGGCCGTCTTGCGCCCGTCGGTGAAAGCGCGCGACGGATCGTGGCAACTCGCGCAGGAGGCGCGGCCGCTCCTCGAGAGCCTCGCATCGGAGAAAAGATCGCGGCCGAGCGCGATCCTTTCCGCCTCGGCGGGCGATGGCGGCGCGGCTGGCGGGCGGGCGAGGATCGTGCGCCAGACTGCAGCCCGGCCGGGTGGTTCCGTTGGCTCGCTCGCAGGCGGGGCTTGGGCGGTCTCCGACCGCGCGGCAATCGCGAAGGCCAAAATAGGCGCGCCGAGCGCCAGGCCGGCAAGCGCGAGACGGAGCGGAGCGGATGGAAAACGCTTCATGGAGAGGAGTATAGCGCTTTGCGCACCCGTCGCGCCCGGCTCCGCACCACCGGGTCGTCTTGCGGCGGATCATATCCGGAGACCGTTGCCGCTGCGGCACGCTGGCAGGTCTGAAACCGCCTGCCTTGGAAACGCCGCTTGACCGCGATCTCAACCTCTTCCATCGATTAGCGTATCAATCTTAACACGTGTCGCTCAGGCGGCTTTCGCCTAGGGACGAGCAGGCGCCGGAGGCGATGTCCGGCCGCTTCGGTGGGGGAAATTCATGGCAGTTGGAGCAGAGGGCGCACCGCCGGTGCAGGGCACGCTCGCGCGGCCCGTGACCGTCGGCTGGTTCCTCAAGCGGTCTCTGCTGGCGGTGGTCATCCTGATCGTCGCCATGGGGGGACTTGCCTGGCTCACGTACGCCTCGATCGACCCCAATACCGACATCGATGCCCCGCCGACGGCCGCCAAGGCGGCTCCGGATTCCGCTCCGCGCGTGACGCCGGTCGAGCTTTAGCGCCTTCCGCCGCTTTCCATGATCCGTTCGTGCTCCCGCATCTCGCGCGGTTGCATTCCGGGGGCGTCCTGCGATAGTCCGGGCAAATCAGGTCCGAGGATCGCACCATGATCTCCAACGATCTCCTGCTTCTCATTCTCGTGGCGGCCGGCGCCTTCTACGCGGGCTATCAGGTCGGGCGCTTCAAGGCGCTGGCCGAGCTCGGCGGCCGCACGCGCGCGCCCGAGGACAATGACCCGCAGCCGCTACCGGGACCGCACTTCGACGCGCCGCCCGCGCGCCCGCGCGGCACGGCGCCGCCTGCCTCGGCCGGCAACGACGGCGGCAGATGGACGGAAGCGGGCGCCGGCGGCAGCGGACGGACGCCGCCGCGCCGCTCGACCAAGCCGCCCCCTGCGGCGGCTGGCCTCATGGGCACGGGGGCTGCGGAAAACTCCGACAAGAGACAAAAATAACCCCAATTTTCGGGGCCAGCCTGCCCGACGTTGACGTCGCTTTGCCAACGTACACCTCTGCCAACGCACATTCTTGCCAACGCACAGGCAATCCTCCATGCGCCTCGCCATGCTGGCCCGGAATGCGGGCCTCTACTCGCACCAGCGCCTCGTCGCGGCGGCGGAGGCGCGCGGGCACACGCTCGACATCATCAACACGCTGCAAGTGCACATGAACATCACGTCGAACAAGCCGATGCTGCGCTACGGCGGCAAGACGCTGCCGCTCTACGACGCGGTGATCCCGCGCATCGGCGCGTCAGTCACGCACTACGGCCTCGCCGTGCTGCGGCAGTTCGAGATGCAGGGCGTGTTTCCGCTCAACGAAAGCGTCGCCATCGGGCGCTCGCGCGACAAGCTGCGCGCCTTGCAACTCCTGGCGCGGGCCGGCATCGGGCTGCCCGTGACCGCGTTCGCGCACGGGCCGCGCAAGGCGGAGGACGTCATCAAGGAGGTGGGCGGGGCGCCGGTGGTGATCAAGCTGGTCGAAGGCACGCAGGGCATGGGCGTGGTGCTGGCCGAGACGGAGGCCTCCGCCAAGTCCATCATCGAGGCGTTCAGCGCCGCAAACATCAACATCCTGGTGCAGGAGTACGTCGCCGAAGCCGAGGGCAGCGACGTGCGTGCGCTGGTGGTCGGCGGCCGGGTGGTGGCAGCCATGCGCCGGGCCAGCAAGACGGGCGAGTTCCGCTCCAACCTGCACCGCGGCGGCATCGCCGAGGAAACGCCCGTCAGCGAGGAGGAGCGCGACACCGCCGTGCGCGCCGCGGCCGTGCTGGGGCTCAACGTGGCGGGGGTGGACATGCTGCGCTCCCACCGCGGTCCGATGGTGATCGAGGTCAACTCGTCGCCGGGCCTCAAGGGCATCGAACAGACGACAAATGCCGATGTCGCGGGCGAGATCATCGCCTTCATCGAGGCAGTCGCCTCCCACGGGGAGACGGCCACTAAAGGTGCAAAAGGGTAAATTCCCGACGCGAGAAGGCCCAAAACAGGGGGAGTGTTGCACCGCGGACTCACGCGCGCCGCTTGATCGGCTGCGCGGTGGTCGCTTATCCTCGTTGGCGCGCAGGGGGTTAGCTTTTGCACTTCGAGGCCCTGCACGTCCCGCGTCGCGGGCCGCACAAGCGCCGCGACGTCCGGCGGCCGCAATGCCGATGGTGGCATGCGCGTCCGGCGTCGACGATGAGCCACGGATGACGGAACAGCAGAAGCACTTTCCCGAGTTCTACGTCACCACGCCGCAGCCGTGCCCCTACCTGCCGGGCAAGCTCGAGCGCAAGCTCTTCACGCACCTCACGCACGACAAACCCCTAGCGCTGATCGACAACCTCCTGAAGGGCGGCTTCCGGCGCAGCCAGAACATCGCCTACATGCCCTATTGCGAGGGGTGCCATGCGTGCGTCTCGGTGCGCATCCTGGTCGACGAGTTCCAGCCCGGCCGCACCATGCGCCGCACGCTCGAGCGGAACCGCGACATCTCCGCGCGGCGCGTCTCGGCGATCCCGACCTCGGAGCAGTACGGCCTGTTCCGCAGCTACATCGATGCGCGCCACTCGGACGGCGGCATGGCCGACATGAGCGTGCTCGACTACGCCATGATGGTCGAGGACAGCGTGGTGCGCACGTTCCTCACCGAGTACCGGGCGCGGCCCGAGCGTCCGCTCGAGGAGCACATGGACACCTGGCCGCTCGCGGGGGTCGCGCTCTGCGACCGGCTCTCTGACGGCATCTCGATGGTGTACAGCTTCTACGAGCCGCTCGAGGAGGAGCGCAGCCTCGGCACCTACATGATCCTCGAGCACATCGAGTACGCGCGCCGGCTCGGGCTGCCGTACCTCTATCTCGGGTACTGGATCGAGGGCTCGCGCAAGATGAGCTACAAGACGCGCTACCAGCCGCAGGAGCACCTCGGCCCCGACGGCTGGGTGCGTGTGGACAAGCGGTAAGGGGCCACTGTCCGAACGGACAAAGTCCCTCACCTGCCTGCCGGCATCCTCTCCCGTCCCGGGAGAGGAAAGTGAAGCGGCGACGGCTCACTTCCTTCTCCCGGGACGGGAGAAGGTGGTCCGTCGAGCCGGAGGCTCGCCTTCGGCGAGATGGACCGGATGAGGGACTCTTGCCGCGTAAGACGGATGGGCTATTTGGCGATCTCGTCGTCGAGCTTCTTGAACATGTAGGTCCACTTCGTGGTCTGGGTGTCGACCAGGACCTGCATCAGGCCGCGCAGCTCGGTCAGCACGGAGCAATCGGGCTCGGGGGCGTTGGCGCCTTCCTGCCCCATGGCCGAGATCGACGCCAGGAGCTCGCTCGTCTTGCTGTCGAAGACCGAGATCTCCTCGTCCTTCACGAAGGGCTCGGCCTCCTTCATGAACTGGTCGTCGGTCCAGGCGCGCTTCTCCTTGAGCTTGCGCAGCCGCGCCTGAAACTCGGGACGGTTCTTGTTGTTGAGCTCGCGCAGGGCTTCGGCGGCGTTGTCGACCGCGCTCTCGAACTCGGATTTGGAGCAGGTGGCGGGCGCGGGCGCGGCTTCCGGCGCGGCCGGGTCCTGCGCATGGGCGCGCGGCGGATGGCCCGCCACCACGCCCAGCACGGCAGCGGCCACACCGAGGCTCACAAGCCATGCCCCCGCCCTCGCCAATGGTCCCTCCTCCGCCGCCCCGATCGCGGCCAGCCCTCAGAGTGTCCTACCGGGGCGCAAGAGGCGACGCAAGGCGCGGCCACGGCGCACGCGGCCGGCGGTCAGCTTTTTAGCGGGCCCCGTGTCTTTCAGCGGAAGGGCGGCCCGAATTTGTTGGAGCGGGGAAAGCCCTTGGGCGCGAGACGCCCGGCCTGGGAGCGGCTACCTACCCAGTCGCGCAGCTCGCTCCATTCGAGCGTGAAGCTGCGGCTTGCGGCGTCGAGCCAGGAAAGCCCGTCCTTCTTATAGAACACGCAGACGTCGGCCAGCGCGCCATCCTTCATGCGCTGCAGGATGGTGCCCTTGCCGCGGGTCATCTCGTTGACCTCGTCGAGCGGGAAGACGAGCATCTTGCGGTTCTCGCCGATGGTGGCGACATGGTCGCCGTCGGCCGGCACGCAGACGCGCGCCTCCTCGTCGGCGGCGACGTTCAGGATCTGCTTGCCCTTGCGGGTGGAGGCGATCACCTCGTCCTCGGACACGACGAAGCCGTAGCCGCCGGTCGAGGCGACGAGCAGCTTGCGGCCCGGCTCGTAGACGAACAGCTCGGCGAAATCCTGGTTCTCCTCGAGATCGACCATGAGCCGCACCGGCTCGCCGTGGCCGCGCCCGCCCGGAAGCTGGCTTGCCTCCAGCGTGAAAAACTTGCCGTTGGTGGCGAGGAGGACAAGCTTGTCGGTGGTCTGCGCCTTGACGGCGCGCTTCAGGCTGTCGCCCTGCTTGAAGTCGAGCTTCGAGAGGTCGTCCTGGTGGCCTCTCAGCGCGCGGATCCAGCCCTTGTCGGAGAGGATGACGGTGACCGGCTCCTTCTCGACCAAGGCGGCCTCGATGTCGACGTCGATCTCCGGGGCGTCGGCGAACGAGGTGCGGCGGCGGCCGAGCTCGGTCTTCTTGGAATAACGCTCGCGGGTGGCGCGCACCTCATCCGAGATGCGCTCCCACTGCAGCTCGTCCGATTTCAGGAGCTGCTTCAGCTCGCGCCGCTCCTTCGAGAGCTTGTCGTGCTCGGCCCTTATCTCGACTTCCTCGAGCTTCGACAGGCTCTTCAAGCGCAGGTTCAGGATGGCGTCGGCCTGCACCTCGGTGAGCTTGAAGCGGGCGATCAGCCTGGCCTTGGGGTCGTCCTCGAAGCGGACGATGCGGATCACCTCGTCGATGTTGAGGTAGGCGATCAGGTAGCCGTCGAGCACCTCGAGGCGATGCTCGATCTTCTTCAGGCGATGCTCGGAGCGGCGCACGAGCACGTCCAGGCGATGCTCGAGCCACTGGCGCAGCACATCGCGCAGCGAGAGCACGTTCGGGATCTGGCCCGCCGAGAGCACATTCATGTTGAGGCCGAAACGGACCTCGAGCTCGGTCAGGCGGAACAGGCTCTCCATCAGGAGCAGGGGGTCGACCGTGCGGCTCTTGGGCTCGAGGATGAGGCGTACCATCTCGGCGGACTCGTCGCGCACGTCGCCGAGCAGCGGCAGCTTCTTCTCGGTCAGGAGCTCGGCGATCTTCTCGACCAGCTTTGCCTTCTGCACCTGGTAGGGGATCTCGGTGACGACGATCTGATAGCCGCCGCGGGTCGTCTCCTCCTTCTCCCACTTGGCGCGCAGGCGGAAGCCGCCGCGGCCGGTCTTGTAGGCTTCGAGGATGGCCTCGCGCGGCTCGACCAGCACGCCGCCGGTCGGGAAGTCGGGACCGGGGATCATCTCGACCAGCTTGTCGATGGTGGCGTTCGGATGCTTGATCAGGTGCAGCAGCGCCGTGCACAGCTCGTCGGCATTGTGCGGCGGGATGTTGGTCGCCATGCCGACGGCGATGCCGGCAGACCCGTTGGCGAGCAGGTTCGGGAAGGCGGCGGGCAGCACCGTCGGCTCCTGCTCGCGCCCGTCGTAGTTGGGGCGGAAGGCGACGGTGTCCTCGTCGATGCCGTCGAGCAGGTCGGCGGCGACCGGCGTGAGGCGCGCCTCCGTGTAGCGGTCGGCGGCGGGGTTGTCGCCGTCGATGTTGCCGAAGTTGCCCTGGCCGTCGACCAGCGGATAGCGCACGGCGAAGTCCTGCGCGAGGCGGGCGAGCGCGTCATAGATGGCCTGGTTGCCGTGCGGATGATAGTTGCCCATCGTCTCGCCGACGATCTTGGCGCACTTGCGGTAGCCCTTGTCGGGATCGAGGCCCAGCTCGCGCATGGCATAGAGGATGCGCCGGTGCACGGGCTTCAGCCCGTCGCGCACGTCGGGCAGCGCGCGATGCATGATGGTGGACAGCGCGTAGGCCAAGTAGCGCTCCTCGAGCGCATCCTTGAGCAAGACCGGCTCGATGGGTCCGGGTCCCGGCAGAATCGGTTTGTCTGTCATGCCGTTGGTTACGTCTCCCGGCGCCGGGCCTCAAGTGCCGCAACGCCACAAGGTTGCAACAACACACAGTTGCTTCGTTTTTTCCATGGGGCCAAGCGTCGTGCACTCCCCGTCCGCCTTGTCATTGCCGCCGTTGCTGCCGATCTTCTCTCCGCTGATACCTGCTTGCGGATGCCATGCCAGCCGTTCTTCCCGACATCCCGACCGTCGAAACGCAGATCATCGCCATGACGAACGCGTACCGCGGGCGCCAGGGCCTCGGGGCGGTGAAGGCCAACGCCAATCTCACCAAGGCGGCGCGGGCCTATGCAAAGTATCTGGCGGACACGGGCACATTCTCGCACACGGCGGACGGGCGCGAAGCCGGCGACCGCATCACGTCGGCCGGCTATCAGTGGTGCCTCTTCGGCGAGAACCTCGCCCTGCATCTCGACAGCCGCGGCTTCGAGGCGCTGGCGCTGGCGGAAAAGTCGGTCGAGGGCTGGATCAACTCGCCGCCGCACCGTGCCAACCTCGTCGCACCCGGCGTGACGGAGATCGGCGTCGGCGTGGCGCAGGCCCCCGACGAGGACCCGAAGTACATCTCCGTGCAGCTCTTCGCGCGTCCGCAGTCGATGCGGGTGCGCTTCCAGGTCTCGAACACGACGCGCGAGCCGGTCGCGTATTCCTTCGGCGGCGACACGCACGAGATCGAGCCGCGCACCTCCGTGTCGCATTCGTCGTGCAGCGCGGGCGAGATCAGCTTCGACAGCTTCGGCGGCGGGCTTTGGCCAAAGGCAATTTCGATGCGCTACGAGGCGCGCGACGGGCTCGTCTACAGGCTCGAGCCGGATGCGGATGGCGGCGTGCGCGTCGCCGTCACGCCGATGGAGCGCGTGAGGTAGTCATCAAAGCAGATGGCCGGTCTCGGCGAGGCGGCGGAGCTGCGACAGGAGGCGTGTGCGGGGTTCCGGCATGGTCTCGTCGCGCGGGCGGAGGACGCGGTGATCGAGGAAATGGCCCGTGAGCGCGAACGCGCGCTCGAGGTCGCCCGGCGCGAGCGGCGCCTTGCGTCCCGGCAGCAGGAACGGCGGCAAGGCGAGCAGCCGGTCGCGATAGGGCTCGCCGGCGGACGCCGACACCGCGCGGCCCGTGTTCGGCGACACGTAGATCAGGTCGTCGTTGACGCCGGTCGCCGCGCATTGCGTCAGATCGAGGCCGAAGCCGAGCTCGTCGAGCAGGGCCAGCTCCCAACGCGCGAGCAGCACGGGCCAGACGCTCGCGTCATCGAGATAGGCAAGCACGAACAGCGTCACCTCGTAGAGGTTCGGGTGCGGATCGCGCTCCGGCAGCAGGCGGGCGAGCGCCGCGAGCGAGGTGAGGCCGGTCAACGCCGCGGCATCGTCCATGGCGGCTGCCGCATAGCCGCGGATCAGCTCCACGCTCATGTGGCCGAGGTGATCGGCGAGGCGCGCCTTCCAGGTGACGTCGACGTGGTTGCCGATCTGCAGGACGGGGCGCGCCTTGCGCGAGCGGCCGCCGTGCACGAGACCCAGGTGGCGGCCGTGCGAGCGGGTCAGAATCTCGACCACCGCTGCCGTCTCGCCATGGGGGCGGACGGAAAGGATGACGCCTTCATCGTGCCAGTTCATGGGGCGAAGACTAAGCCAATCGGCGGCTCGGACCGTATCGCAA
>JBFXEP010000092.1:0-9041 GCA_050179995.1 Hyphomicrobium sp. | reverse complement strand
GATCGCCCGCAGCGGCCGGCACGTCATGACCGAAAAGCCCATGGCGACGCGATGGAAGGACGGGCTCGCCATGGTGGAAGCCTGCGACAGCGCCGGCGTCCATCTTTTTGTCGTCAAGCAGAACCGCCGCAACGCCACGCTGCAGCTCGTCAAGCGGGCCGTCGAGCAGGGCCGGTTCGGGCGCATCTATTCCGTCGCCATCAACGTGTTCTGGACGCGCCCGCAGGACTACTACGACAGCGCGAAATGGCGCGGGACATGGGAGTTCGATGGCGGCGCCTTCATGAACCAGGCCAGCCACTACGTTGATTTGCTGGACTGGCTGATCGGTCCGGTCGAGAGCGCGATGGCGTTCACCGCCACGCTCGCGCGCAATATCGAGGTCGAGGACACCGGCGTCGCCGCTCTCAGGTGGCGCAGCGGGACCGTCGGCACGCTCAACGTCACCATGCTCACCTACCCCAGGAATTTCGAGGGCAGCATCACCATCCTCGGCGAGAAGGGAACAGTGCGCATCGGGGGGCTCGCCGTCAACGAGATCCAGCACTGGGAGTTCGCGGACAAGCGGCCCGAGGATGAGACCGTGAAGCAGGCCAACTACGAGACGACGAGCGTCTACGGCTTCGGTCATCCGCTTTACTACGACAATGTCATCAAGACGCTTCTGGGCGAGGCCGAGCCGGAGACCGATGGCCGCGAGGGCTTGAAATCGCTCGAGCTGCTCATCGCCATGTATCTGTCGGCGCGCGACGGCAAGCGCATCTCTCTTCCGCTCGAGTATTAGGCCCGTGACAGCCGCAACAATTCACCCGACCGCGATCGTCGATGCCGGAGCCACGATCGGGGACGGGACGCGCATCTGGCATTGGGTCCACGTCTCGGGCGGCGCCAGGATCGGGCGGGACTGCTCGTTGGGGCAGAACGTGTTCGTCGGCAACAAGGTCGCCATCGGGGACAATGTCAAAATCCAGAACAACGTATCCGTCTACGACAATGTCACGCTCGAGGACGACGTGTTCTGCGGTCCGAGCATGGTCTTCACCAACGTCTACAATCCGCGCTCGCACGTCTCGCGCAAGAGCGAGTACCGGGACACGCTGGTGAAACGCGGCGCCACGCTCGGCGCCAACTGCACCATCGTTTGCGGCGTCACCATCGGTGCGTTCGCCTTCGTCGGGGCGGGCTCCGTCGTCAACCGGGATGTCGCTGCCTACGCGCTCATGGTCGGCGTCCCCGCAGTGCGCATCGGCTGGATGAGCGAGCACGGCGAGCGCCTGGAGCTGCCTGCCGAAGGCAACGGCGAGGCCACCTGCCCGGCCACGGGCCAGCGTTATGTTCTCGAGAACGGCATCTGCCGCCCAGTGATGGACTAGGAACAGCATGCAGTTCATCGATCTCAAGGCGCAGCAGGCCGCCATAAAGCCGGACCTGGACCGGCGCATCGCCGCGGTGCTCGCGCACGGGCAATACATCATGGGTCCCGAGGTCGGGGAGCTCGAGACGGCGCTCGCCCAGCACGTCGGCGTCAAGCACTGCGTCACGGTCGCAAGCGGCACCGAAGCGCTGCTCATCGCCCTGATGACGCTCGGCGTCGGGGCGGGTGACGAGGTGATCACGACGCCGTTCACGTTCGTCGCAACCGCAGAGGTGATCGCGCTGCTCGGCGCCACGCCGGTGTTCGTGGACATCGATCCCCCGACCGCCAACATCGACGCCGGCCTGATCGAAGCGCGCATCACGCCCAGCACGAAAGCCATCATCCCGGTCAGCCTCTACGGTCAGGTGGCGGACATCGACGCCATCAATGCCATCGCTCGGCGGCACGGCAACATCCCGGTCATCGAGGACGGCGCGCAGAGCTTTGGCGCCACGGCGGACGGGCGGCAAAGCTGCGGCCTTTCGACGTTCGGCTGCACGAGCTTCTTCCCGTCGAAGCCGCTCGGCTGCTACGGCGACGGCGGCGCGCTGTTCACGAGCGACGACGATCTGGCGCGCGCCTGCCGCGAGATCCGCGTCCACGGGCAGAGCAAGCGCTATGTGCATACGCGTATCGGCGTGGGTGGGCGCATGGACACGCTGCAGTGCGCGATCGTGCTCGCCAAGCTCCCGCGCTTTGCGTGGGAGGTCGCGCAGCGCAGCGCAATAGGCGCGCGCTACACCGAGCTCATCCATGAGCGCATCGCGGGCGCAAAGCCGGTCGAGACCCGCGATGTCGGCCAGCCCTTGTCCGGCGTGAGGACGCTCGTGCTCGAGCCCTCCCGGACGAGCGTCTACGCGCAGTACACCGTGCTCGTTCCACGGCGGGAGGACGTGCAGGCCAAGCTGCAGGCTGCCGGCATCCCGACAGCGGTTCACTACCCGGTGCCGCTCAACCAACAACCGGCTTACAAGGATCGGGCCCCGGCCGATGCCACGCCGGTGTCCGCATGGACGGCGCAGCACGTCATGAGCCTGCCCATGGGGCCGGATTTGGCGGTGAGCGACCAGGATCGCGTCGTTGCGGCATTGGCGGAGGCGGCAGCCTAGCCTGTAGATCTTCGTGAGCTCAGTCCCAGGCGATGGACAGCGCCTTGGCGACATCTCCGTAGAGCGATCGATGATGGCCGAGGATTTGGCCCTTCGTCGCCTTGAGAACGATGGCGCCCGCGTTCTTGGTGAAGGAGACGCGGACGAAACTCGCAAACGGAAGTGGAACCGTTGCGTTGCCCTTGACGGTCGCCACCTCCTTCCAGTCGCCGAAGCGATCGGCCACCGAGATCCTCAACGCACCCGGGCCGCCGGCGGAGAATGCCACCTCAGTTGCCGTGCCGCGCTGAAAAATAAGCCATCCGTCGCAAGAGGGGAGGTACTCGCCTTTGCCCCGCACCAGAGCGATGTAAGTGAGTGCGGCGTCGAAGTTGCAGCGATCTACGATCGGCGCATATCGCACCACGTCGGACCTGTTGAATGGGTCGATTTTATTGAAAAGGAAGCGCGACGCCCATTTCACGAACACCTCGTCTCCCGTCACATCGGCGAGCCACAAGAGTTGGAGGACATGTCCGAGGTGGTACTTATCGACAGGAGCCGGCAGCGGCTTGTGCACATATCCGAGCGCATAGAGAGATGTATGGACGATATCGAAGTCCGCGATATCCTGGCGAACGGCATCGACACCTTTGTCAAAGATATCCTTCCAGACGGAGGCTCCGGTGATCCGGTAGTAGTCGAGCACGCCGGTCAGCGCCGAGATGTGCCCGTTCAGGATCTTGAAGGAGTGTCCTGAATGGTCCGGCGCCTCCTCGATCCAGATCGTGTCGCCGACGATGGTGATCACGCCGCCCTGTTCGAGAGGCTTGAGATAGACGCTCATCGCCTTTTCCGCCGCGTCGCGGTACTCACTGCGGCCAGTCAAAGCGTGCGCCCGCGCCAGGACGCCTGCGATCCAGGATTGTCCGATCCCCGATATCCATCCCTCCGCAAGGTCGTACACGTGGTTGCGAAAGGGATAGATCCAGACCAGAGACTCACCGCGTTGGACCGCAGAGTGCAGGAGATAATCGGCCTGAATGAGAAAACGTCTCTTCTTGTCCTCGTCCTTGTTTTCGAGCCATTCGCCGTAGAGGAAATGGGCATACTTGGAAACGAAATAGGGATTTGCCCACTTTCCGAGCCCGCCATATTTCTTTCCGTAGTCGAAGACGAGGATACCGTCCTCGCGCACGGAGAAGCCTTTCGATTTCTCGTATGCCGCGGCCGATGTGCGTCCGATATAGGGATGCGGGCCGATCTCGGCCGCGCCAGCCCAGTCCGCCAGAGCGCACAGAAAAGCAAGTATGGCGGAGATACGCCAAGCCACAGCATTACCCCTTTGCCGGAAATGACTCCTCATCATTGAGTACCCATCTGGGAGAATCAATCGGAAACCGGCTTGTAACAGCCTGACGTTTTCGGATACCCATCGGCAGCGAACGCTCGGGACTGAGCGACATCGGAGTCGGAATGCACCCACTTTCGCCACTCGTTCACGTGACGACGGTGCATGCGCGGCGCGACGTGCGCATTTTTCACAAGGAAGCCCGCTCGCTCCGCACGCTCGGACGGGACGTGGTCCTCGTCGTCGCCGACGGCCTTGGCAACGAGGTGGACGCATCCGACGACGGCGTGCGCTTCATCGACGTGGGGCCGTTTCGAGGGCGCCTCGCGCGCGCCGTGCTCGGCAACTGGCGCGCGTTGAGAGCGGTCGTTCGCCTCAAGCCGGAAATCGCCCACTTCCACGACCCGGAGCTGATCCCCATGGGATTGGTGCTGAAGGCCGCCGGATACACGGTCGTCTACGACGTGCACGAGGATTTGCCGCGCCAGATCATGAGCAAGCCCTGGATCGCGCCGCCGCTGCGATCGGCTGTCTCGCGCGCCGTTTCGGCCGTCGAACAGGTGGCGAAATGGTCGTTCGACGCGTTCGTCGCGGCCACGCCTCACATCGGCGCGAGGTTCCCCCCGGCGCGTACCGCCATGGTCCAGAACTTTCCGATCCCGGCGGAGATGATCGCGCCGCAAGAGACTCCCTATGCGAGCCGTCCCCAGAGCTTCGCCTATGTCGGAGGTCTCAGCGCGGTTCGGGGTGCGCGCGAAATGGTGGCCGCAATGGCGCTGCTCAAAGATCGGCCGCAGGCGCGTCTCGACATCGCCGGCCGTGTCGAGCCGCGCGCGCTCGAGGCCGAGATCAGGAGGCAGCCCGCCTCGTCAAGCGTCATCTTTCGCGGCCAGATCGGAAGACCCGAGGTCGCCCTCCTGCTCGGAGCGGCACGGGCCGGGATCGTGGTTTTCGCTCCAGCGCCCAACCACCTCGCAGCGCAACCCAACAAGCTGTTCGAATACATGGCGGCCGGTCTTCCGGTCATCGCATCCGATTTTCCGGTCTGGCGGCAGATCGTGGACGGGGCGGGCTGCGGCCTGCTGGTGGATCCCGGCGATCCGGCTGCCATCGCTGGCGCCATGCGATGGATTCTCGATCACCCCGAGGAGGCGAGCGCCATGGGACGCGCGGGCCAACGGGCGGTCGCGAGCTCCTATTGCTGGACCAGCGAAGCCGAAAAGCTTCTGGCGCTCTACAGAAAGCTCGATCGCGGTCACGAGCGGGGCGGCTCGGCCGCGTGATCGAGCGTTGCCGCGAGGCGCTCGGCAAGCGCGTCAATGTTGTAGTCGGTCGACACGTGTTGACGCGCCGCCGCGCCCATGCGCGCGCGCTCATCGTGGGAAAGCCGCATCATGGCGAGGATGGCCGCTGCAAGCTGCTCCGGCTGTTCGGGCGCGACCGTGAGCCCCGCACCCGCCCCGTCCACCGGATTGTCGGGCGCATCGGCCGCCATGATGATTGGGCGCCCCGCCGCCATGTAGTCGAACAGCTTGTTCGAGCTGATGCCGTACTTGAACACGGCCACGTCCTGTAGATTGAATACGAAGGCGTCGGCTTCCGCGGCCAGTGCCGGAATGGCCGCCTTGGCCACCGGATCCTCGAAGCGCACGTTGGTCAGCTGCCAATCGCGCGCCATGGCCATGAGCGCCGGCTTCGAGGGACCGTTGCCGATCAGGCGCAGCAGGATGGCGCCGGCATCTCCCTGGTCGCGCAGACTACGCATCGCGCGCAGCACGTTCTCCAGTCCGTTCGCCGTTCCGTGGGCGCCGAAATACATGAGCGTGAAGGTCTCGGACGGAACGGACGGCTCAACCGACCGATAGGTGTCGAGATCAGCTCCATTCGGGATCCAGACCACCTTCGAGCGCGAAATGCCGAGGCTTTCGATGTAGTCCCCCGCTCGCGGAAGCAGGACGACGATGCTGCTGGCTTGGCGGTAAAGCCGGGTCTCGAGGCTCTGCAGCGCGCGGGTCGTCCAGCTGTCGGGCTTGAGACGCCCCATGTCGACAAGGGTCTGCGGCCAGAGGTCCCGCACCTCGAAAAGAAACGGAACGCGATAGCGTCGCGCCAGCCGCGCGCCCGCCCATGCGGCCAGCGGATGCACGCTCGAGCCGATGATGGCGTCCGGCGGCGGCAGGGCGCTCACGACGGACCGGTCCAGCGCGCGGCGCGTGTAGTCGAGCATGTTGCGGATGCGCGCCAAGCCGTTGTCGGCGTAGGGGGATGTCTTGAGCCACAGGAATGGTACGCCCGCGACTACGTCGAGACGCGATGTGACGCCCGCCGGGAGACGATCACGTCCGGTTGCGTGCTCGACACTTGCCGCAATGATCGCCGCCTGCCAGCCGTGCCTGGGGAGCCTCTGCGCGAGCGAGAAGTGACGGGTGCCCCCAGGACCTCCCGGCTCCTGGGCATAGTGGTTGAGGATCCAGACCGTTCGCATCATGGGGCGGTTGCGCTGGAAGCGGCCAGGATAGCCGCGATCTTGCCGGCGGCGTTTCCGTCGCCATAGAGCGTTGCCGGTGTCGGCTTCGATGCGAGCGCCGCTTCGATCGCCGCGACGATCGCCTCAGCGCTCGCGGGCGGGCAGAGCCTGTTCCATCCCGCGTCGACGAGCTCGGTCCATTCCGTCTCATCACGCAGCGTCACGCACGGCACGCCCTGGAAATACGCTTCCTTCTGGACGCCTCCCGAATCCGTGAGGATCACGCGCGCGCGCCGCTCGAGCCAGACCATGTCGAGAAATCCCACGGGCGGGCAAACAATGACGCGCGTGGGAATCGCGAGCCCGAACGAGGCGATCATCTTGCGCGTGCGCGGATGCAGCGGAAGCACGATGGGGAGTGGGCTCCGTCGGAAGGCCTCGAGGATCGTCGCCAGCAGCGCCGAGTCATCCGTGTTGGACGCACGGTGCACGGTCGCGAGGGCGAACCCGGCGGGCAGTCCTTCGATCGGGGCGGGGCGGGCCTCGACTTGCGTCGCATAGTGCAAGGCGACATCAAACATGACGTCGCCGACCAGATGACACCCTTTGATGCCCTCACGCGCAAGATTGACCATCGCCGTCTCGGTCGGCGCGAACAAGAGATCCGAGACATGATCGGTGACGACGCGGTTCACCTCCTCCGGCATCCGCCGATTGAAGGACCTCAGACCCGCTTCGACGTGGGCAACGGGGATGTGAAGCTTGGACGCCGCGAGAGCGCCGGCAAGCGTGCTGTCGGTATCGCCGTAGACGAGCACAAGGTCCGCCTTGAAGGCGACCAGGACACCCTCGATGGCCTCCAGCATGCGACCGGTATTCTGACCGTGGGTGCCGCCGCCGATACCGAGGTTGAGCGCCGGCGCCGGGATGCCGAGCTCGCGGAAGAATACATCCGACATGTTGTCGTCGAAGTGCTGCCCGGTATGGACGATTTTCTCTTCGAGGCCCCTTTCGACCAGGGCGCGGGAGACAGCGGCCGCTTTGACGAACTGGGGACGGGCGCCGAGGATCGACACGATCATGTTGGCTCCTTAGCAGGTCGTCGCAGGGGATCGGCTCGCGGCGATGTGCAGGAGAAAACGTGCGCCAGCACCCAACCCAGCGATCATTCCGACGCGGGCGACGCGGGCGCGCAGCCAGGAAAGGGCAACTGGAGGCCACGGCCGGAATCGAACCGGCGTGTACGGATTTGCAGTCCGCTGCGTCACCACTCCGCCACGTGGCCTCAGTGCATGCCCTGCGCGCGGTAATCTCCGGCGCCAAGACACACGCCCTCAAGCGGCGAACTCTTGTCGCTGCTGGCGCGAGAGGGTGCATCTATCATAGACACAAAGGCAGGCACAAGCGCCCGATTTTCCCGGAGCGAGGCGGTGGGGACCATTTGCCGTCCAGGGAGCGCGCGGGGGCGCTGGGGTGTGGCCGCGCCAAGCGACTTTGAGTATGGTCGCCACGGACGGGGTGTGCGGGCTCGGGAGGATCGAAGGTGGACTACGCGACGCAGCGCAAGAACATGGTCGAGTCGCAGGTGCGGCCGAGTGATGTCACCGACCGGCGCATCATCCGCGCCATGCTCGAGCTTCCACGCGAGGCCTTCGTGCCGGAAAAGGTGCGCGAGCTCGCCTACATGGACGGTCCGGTGCCGATCGCGCCGGGTGACGAGCGGCGTCCGCGGCGGGCGCTCCTCGAAGCGCGCACGCTCGCCAAGCTGGTGCAGGCGGCGGAGATCGATGCCACGTCGACCGTGCTCGCCGTGGGGGCCGGCTCGGGCTACGGGGCCGCGCTCATCGGCCGGCTCGCGCAGAGCGTCGTGGCGCTCGAGTGCGATGGCGTGCTCGCCGCTGCGGCCCGCGAGGCCCTCGGTCGGGCCGGCGCCAGCAACGTCGTGCTGGTCGAGGGCGATCTTCCGGCGGGCTGGGTGAGCGAGGCCCCGTATGACGCCATCGTGGTCGATGGCGCCGTCACAAGTGTTCCGCCTGCGCTCCTCGATCAGTTGAAGGATGGCGGGCGGCTTGTGGCCATTGTCGGCGACCGGACGGCCGGGCGGGCGACGGTCGTCATTCGCGACGGCTCGGTGTTCGGAGCCGTGGCCGTCTTCGACGCTGCGGCCGAAGTGCTTCCCGGGTTCGAAAAGGTGCCCGCTTTCACGTTTTAAGGCTGCGTCGGCCCGCCTCTTGAAACCTAAACATGGCTTTATAATCAACACGCGGGCTCGGGCAGGGTCCCAACGCGTCGGCCGCGTAAAATTTCAACGTTAAATCAGCTATTTATACGTTTATCCGCGCGCGGATGGCCACAAAGCCGGCGCTCAGCTCATCCGTGCTTGTGTGGGAATGGCGCAACGCACGCTCCGACATGTTTCTAAACGGGGCTCGGCTCGCTTCTGCGAATCGTATTCGTGCTCTACTAAGTCCTGATGTGTCGGGGCTGCCGCGCGACTTTGGGCGCGTCCGCGACGCTTGTGAAGGCCGCAGAGGCAGTTTGGAGTTCGATTTGCTCGATTTCAGACGGACATTGCGGATTGCGGCGTCCGCCGTTCTAGCGACGGCGGGCCTGCTTGTCGTGTGCGGTCCGTCGCCCGCCTCGGCCGAGACCCTCAATCAGGCGCTGGCCGCCACCTACGAATACAACCCGCAACTCGATGCGGAGCGCGCCCGCCTC
>JBFXEP010000091.1:0-9061 GCA_050179995.1 Hyphomicrobium sp. | reverse complement strand
TCATGGTGCTCGTGGTCCTGACGGACCGCCGGCCCTACGAGGCGATGGCCGCGCTCCTGCGCCGCCTGGCGTTCCTCACGCTGCCGCTCTCCGCCCTGTTCATCAAATACTATCCGGGGCTCGCCCGTGACTACCGGCCGGGCGGCGGGGTGATGTACACGGGAATTGGCCACCAGAAGAACGACCTCGGGCTGTTGTGCCTGTTGGCCGGACTCTATCTCCTGTGGGAGCTCCTGCGACGGGACGACGGCCGGCAGCCAAACTTCGCGCGCGAGAACAGGCTCGTTGCCATCATCCTCGGCATGCTGATGCTGTGGCTGCTCAACATGTCGGACAGCAAGACACCTGTGGTCTGCCTGACCGCCGCGACGATCCTCCTGACCATGGGCCGCCTTCCTTTCGTCGCCCGCCAACCGGGCTGGCTGATCGGGGCAACGATCGCTTCGGTGCCGCTCGTCTGGATTCTCAACAACAGCCAGGTGAAGGAGTTCATCTTCTCCCTCATCGGGCGCGATGCCTCGCTGACCAACAGAACCGAGGTGTGGGAGCTGGTGGGGCAGTTCTCAGGAAACCCCATCGTCGGCGTCGGCTTCATGAGCTTCTGGTCGGGAGAGCGGATCGACGAAATCTGGAGGCAACTGGGTGTCCAGATCAATCAGGCCCATAACGGGTATATCGAGCAGTATCTGAACCTCGGCATCGTGGGCGTCGGCTTCATCATCGGCATCATGCTGTTCGCTCTTCTGCACATCGCGCGCGAGATGAAGCTCGATCCTGGCACGAACATGCTGCGGCTCTCAATCGTTGCGGCGGCGGTGCTGTACAATATCACGGAGGCTTCCTTCTACGGGACGAACAACATGTGGGTCCTGTTTCTGCTTGGGGTCATCCAGCCGCCGCTTGCCGGCCAGAGCGTGCCGTCAGCTGCGCCTGCCGCTCGGGCACGGGTCGCGGCCAGGGGACTGGGCGCGCTCCGTCCGCAGGCGCTGTTCGCGCGGAGACTCGATGGCGCCAACACCGCCTCGCGCCTCCGCTTCAAGCGACAATCGCAGCCCTCGCGCAGTCCACAGCCGGCCTGAATTTCCTGTTCGCGGAGGCGAGGATGCAGTTGAGCAACGTCGTGGCGCGCGCCAGGGGAAAAGCCCGCCGCATGCTTGCGAGCGGGCTCGCACGCAGGACGGTCCCGCTCGGCGAGGCGGGGCCGATCATCTCCTTCACCTTCGATGATGCCCCCAAGACGGCGTTCGACGCCGGCCGGCGAATCCTGGCCAGACACGGCGCGCGGGCCACCTATTTCGTGTCGCTGGCGCTCATCGACACCGAGACGGAGGTCGGGCGCATCGGCTCGCCGGCCGATCTCAAGAGCGCCGTCGCGGACGGCTGCGAGCTCGGCTGCCACACCTACGATCACCTCGATGCGTGGCACGTTTCGACCGCGACCTACCTCGTCTCGATCGAGCGCAACCGCGAGGCGCTGGAGCGGATGCTGCCTGGCGCGCGCTTCGACAGCTTCGCCTACCCCAAGAGCGGGGCGACCCTTGCCGTGAAGGCGGGGCTCGGCCCGCGCTTCAAGGGCGCGCGCGGCGGCGGGCAGGCGGCCAACCTCGGCACGGCCGACCTCAATCTCGTCAAGGCCTGTTTCCTCGACCGGCGCGCCGGCGTCGACATGGCGCTCGTGCGCGCGCTGGTGGACGAGACGGTGCGGGGCCGCGGATGGCTCGTTTTCGCGACCCACGACATCGCAGCCGATCCGTCGCCCTACGGGTGCACGCCCGAATTCCTTGAGGCGGTTGCGGAGTGCTCGCGCCGCTCGGGCGCGTTGCTGCTGCCGTTCGCGGAGGCGTGCGGGGTCATTCAACCGCGAGGCGCCGAGGGCACAGAGCGCGCCTCCGCCGGCGTGGGGTAGCGTATTCCCGTCCGATTGTCAGGGCACCCCTTCACACCCTGGCCGGGGTCATCGCGGAGCGCGGCCATGGAGTAAAAAATGCGGAACGCTCAACCCTTCTCTTCCGAGAGGTGCGCCTTTTTGCGATCGCGCACGTCGCCGATCACGCGGGCCGGCACACCGACGGCGAGCGCGTAGGCCGGGATATCCGTCGTCACGACCGCCCCTGCACCGATGAGCGCCCCCTCGCCCACCGTCACGCCCGCAACGATGGTGGCGTTCGAGCCGATGGAGGCGCGCCGCTTGATGCGGGTCGGGGTGCACACCCAATCCTTGTCGGTCTGGATGGAGTTGTCCTCGTTGGTGGCTTGCGGGAAGACGTCGTTCGTGAACATCACGCCGTGGCCGACGAAGACCTCGTCCTCGATGGTGACGGCCTCGCACAGGAACGAATGGGAAGAAATCTTGCACCTGGCGCCGATGTCGCAGCCGCGCTGGATCTCGACGAACGGGCCGACGCGGGTGCCGTCGCCGAGCGAGCAACCGTATATATTGACGAGGTCGGGATGCGTGATGACGACGCCGGCCCCCTGTCTCACGTTGTTGATCGGCATGTAACTCACCCTGCTCCTTCGGATTCTTCCCGCGACCACCGACGATGGCGCGAAGCCGATCCTGGACTACACGTCCTGGATTACACGTTCTGGACTACACGGGGGGCGATGCTCTGTCATGGCGGCATGCCCGCACGGTAAAGGCTGCCGCCGCCGCGCCGTCGCACGGCTGCCACCTTGTCGTGCACGATGCGCCGGTTTGCGCTTCCCACGGGATGCGGCGATCCTTAACGATGAGTTGCAAATCCTGCGCCGCGGGGGGCAAAGCGCATTGTCCGGCGGATATGATTCTGAGATCATTCCGTGGGGACACAAATCGGTAACCGTGCGTAAACGCCAATGTTGAACGTCGACGCTGCAAGCGCATCGCGGGCCAAGCTGCCCGCTGCGCGACGCATCTGCATGGTGACGCATTCGTTCTACGAAGGCGACAATCGCGTCATTCGCTATGCTGAGGCGCTGGCAGAGCAGGGAGACCAGGTCGAGGTGCTGGCGCTCAGGCGCTCGCCTCAATTGCCGCTCGCCGAGACCATCAACGGCGTGACCGTGCACCGGATCCAGGACCGCTTCGGAAAGGGCGAAGGCTCGGCCTGGTCGTACCTGTGGCCGCTCTTGCGCTTTCTCTTCGTGTCCATGCGGTGGGTCGGCGCAAACGGGCGTGACGAGAAATTCGATCTCGTCCACGTGCACAACATTCCCGATTTCCTCGTCTTCTCGGCCTGGCCGGCGAAGCGGCGCGGCGCGAGGCTCATTCTCGACATCCACGACATCGTGCCGGAGTTCTTCGCCAGCAAGTTCGGCGCCGGCCCGCAATCGCTCCTCGTGCGGGCGCTGCGGCTGATCGAGAGCGTGTCCGGCGGCTTCGCCGATCACGTCATCCTCTCGAACCATCTCTGGCTCGACAAATACACCGGCCGCTCCGCGCCGGCGGAAAAGTGCTCCGTCTTCATCAACAATGTCGATCGCACTATTTTCGTGCCGCAGGAGCGGCAGGCGCACGGCGACGGCGATGACGATGGGCCGCTGATCCTCTTTCCCGGCGGGCTGCAATGGCATCAGGGCCTCGACATCGCCATTCGCGCCTTTGCGCTACTCAGGCGCCAGCTGCCGGCCGCGCGCTTCCACGTCTACGGAGACGGGAGCAGCAAGCGCGACCTGGTGCAGCTCGTCGACGAGCTCGGCTTGAACGACAGCGTGCGCTTCTTCGATCCCTTGAGCCTCAGGGAAATCTCGCGCCTCATGGCCGGGGCCGACCTCGGCGTGGTGCCGAAGCGCGCCGACTCGTTCGGCAACGAGGCCTACAGCACCAAGATCATGGAGTACATGTCGGTCGGAGTTCCGGTCGTCGTGTCGGCGACGCGCGTGGATCGCTACTACTTCGACGACAGCGTCGTGCGCTTCTTTCCCTCCGGCGACGAAGAGGCGCTCGCCCGCGCCATGCTCGAGGTGCTGACCGACGCGCGGCTCAGAGAAAGCATGATCCGCAACGCGACCGCCTACGTGGAGCGGAACAGCTGGGAGCGGCGCAAAGCCGACTATCTGAGGCTGGTGGATAGCCTGATCGCCGACCGCGTCGCGGCAAAGGCGGCCTGATCATGGACGCGGCAAGCCCGCATTCAGAAGCGGCCCATCAAAACGGGGCGAGCCAGCTGATCGCGGGCAGCCTCGACCGGCTCGCGCGTTGGGTCGAGGCGCGCGACTACAAGGCGTACGATCCCGGCGACGGGCAGATGTCGTTTCTCGCGCCGCTGACGTTCGGGTCGCAGAAGCTCGAGCGCATTCTCACGGCAGCGGTGCTGCGCACCCCGGTCAACATTCGCCCCCTGATCGGCATTCCGCCCCACACCTCGACCAAGGGCATGGGCTACATGGCCTGGGGCTACCTTCGCCGCTTCGCGGCGACGGGCGATGCCAGCGATGCCCAGAAGGTGCGGCGGTGCCTCGACTGGCTGCTCGCGAACAGAGCGCCGCGCTACCCGGATCTCTGCTGGGGCAACGCCTTCACCTTCACGACGCGCGCGGGGCGGATCCCGAAGGGCGAGCCGACCATCGTGTGGAGCGGGCTCATCGGGCAGGCCTTTCTCGAGGCGGCCGAGATCCTGGACGAGCCGCGCTACCTCGATGCGGCGAGCAGCGTCTGCGACTGGATCCTGAAGCTCCCCCGCGAAGAGACGCAACGCGGCCTCTGCCTCAGCTATGTCGCCTTCGACCAGGTGTCGATCCACAACTCCAACATGCTCGGAGCGGCGCTCCTGGCCCGCGTCGGCGCGCGGCTCGGCCGCTCGGAGGCCATCGAGGTAGCGGGCGAGGCGATGCGCTACAGTTGCGAGCGCCTCAACGTGGACGGCGGGTGGTACTACGGCGAGGCGTCCAAGTATCATTGGATCGACAGCTTCCACACCGGCTACAATCTCGACAGCCTGAAGCGCTATGCCGACAGCACGCACGACAGCGCTTTCGACGGGCATCTCGCGCGCGGATTTGCCTACTTCAAGCAGCATTTCTTCGAGCCGGACGGGCGGACGCGCTACATGCACGACCGGCTGATGCCGATCGACATCCAGTGCGCGGCCCAGGCCATCGACACGCTGGCTTTCTTCTCGGAAGCGGATCCCGACGCGCTCGATCTGGCGACCCGCGTCGCGCGCTGGACGATCACCCACATGCAGGCGCCGGACGGGCACTTCTTCTACCGCGACCTCGGGTGGATGAAGATCCGCACGCCGATGCTGCACTGGGGGCAAGGGACGTCGTTCAAGGCGCTGGCGCATCTCCTGGTCAAGCTCACGGACGAGCCCGCGCCGCAGTCCCCCTCCCCGTAAGCTCATGGAGTAGAGACCTTGCAAACATCGAGCTACGTCCTGATCACGCCGGCGCGCAACGAGGAGACCTTCATCGGCGACACGGTGCGCTCCGTCATGGCGCAAACGCGGCGCCCGAGGCGGTGGATCATCGTCAGCGACGGGTCGACGGACGGGACGGACCGGATCGTCTCGGAGCTCGCGTCCGGGACCGACTGGATCGAGCTCATCCGCATGCCCGAGCGCCGCGACCGGCAGTTCGCGGCCAAGGCCAACGCCTTCAACGCGGGATTCGCGCGCTTGCGCGGGCTCGACTTCGACCTCATCGGCAATCTCGACGCCGACATCACGCTGCCGCCCGACTATTTCGAGTTCCTGCTCGCCCGCTTCGCCGAGGACCCGCGCCTCGGAGTGGCCGGCACGCCGTTCGTCGAGGATCACGACCGGCCGGACCAGCACACCTATGCGCACAAGGACGCCAACCTCGACCACGTCTCCGGGGCGTGCCAGGTGTTCCGGAGGGCGTGCTTCGAAGCGGTCGGCGGCTATGTTCCGATCAAGGGCGGCGCGATCGACTGGATCGCCGTCACGACGGCGCGCATGAAGGGCTGGCGCACGCGGACCTTCGTCGAGAGGGTCAGCTACCACCACCGCAAGATCGGCACCGGAACCCACAGCCCGCTGATGGCGCGCTTCCACTACGGGCGGAAGGCCTACTACGTGGGCGGGCACCCGGCGTGGGAGCTTCTGCGCGGCGTCTCGCAGATGCGCTCCTCGCCGCTGGTCGTCGGCGGGCTCTATTTCATCGCCGGGTATCTCTGGGCGGGCTTGACGCGCATGCCGCGACCGATATCGCCCGAGCTCATCGCCTTCCACCGCGGCGAGCAGATGGAGCGCCTCAGGCGCTTGCTCCGCCTCTCGCCGCGCGTGGGCCTCCTCGCATCGCAATCTCACGCAGAACAGCCGAAATGACCATCCAGACCTCAGAGTTCCGCATCCAAGGCAAGTCCTTCCAGGTGCCCATGCGCATCATCGAGGGCCGCGAGGTCGTCTCCGTCGGCCGATGGTTGCGTGTGGCGACGATCAACGATGATGAATGGCTCGAGGGCGAGCTCGTTTCCGATCCAGAGCGGTTTGCCGACGACCTGATCGAAAGCGGCTTGCCGGCCGACATCTTCGTGTACTCCGGCCCCCTCGAGGGCGCGCCCGTAAACAGCCGCTACCACACCTACATGGAAAATGCCGCGGTCATTCGAACCGATCAATTCAAACAATGGTGGGAGGGACTGCCGCAAGAGGCTCGCAAGAATGCAAGGCGGGCGGCCAAGAAAGGGATCGAGATGCGAAGCGCCTCGCTGGACGACGCGCTCGCGGCGGGCATCAAGGCCATCTACGACGAGACCCCGCTCAGGCAGGGCCGGAAATTCTGGCACTACGGCAAGGGGCTCGCGGCAGTGAAGGCCGAGAACAGCAGCTATCTGGATCGCAGCGAATTCATCGGGGCCTACTATGCCGGGGAGCTCGTCGGGTTCCTCAAGTTCGTGCGTATCGGCGACACGGCTCGCATCATGCAGATCCTGTGCATGAACGCGCACCAGGACAAGCGACCGATCATCGCGCTGATCGTCAAGGCGGCCGAGACGTGCCACGAGAAAGGCATCAAGTACTTCATCTATGGACGCATGAAGTACGGCAACAAGACCGACAGCATGACCGAGTTCAAGCGCCGGCTCGGATTCTCGCAGATGAACTTTCCGCGCTACTATATCCCATTGACGCTGCGTGGCAGGATCGGGCTTGCGCTAGGCCTGCACAAGAGCCTGCATCAGCTCTTGCCGTCAGCCGTCATTGATCGATTGCTCGTGATGCGTAGCTGGTGGTTGCGGGGACGCGGTCAAGCTTGACGGCAAGCGACCGATGTCAGCCGAGAAAAGTGGAGCCGGCGGGCGGGAATCGAACCCCCGTAATCAGCTTGGACAGCTGCCGCTCTGCCATTGAGCTACACCGGCATAATCTCTAGTTAGATGATCTCCGCACGCTTGGCGACCGGCTCGTCGTACTATGTTGAATGCGACGACTGCTTGCGTGGCGTATCGGCCGACGCCGGTGTCCAGCCCTTGGCCGGGGGCGCGCCGCCGCCGGTGGCGGTGCGGGACGCCATCTGGATGGCGCCAGCCGTGGCGGACGGAGGCAGATGCTCATGGTTGTCCCGCGGCAAGCGCGCGAGCACCGGCACGCCAGTCAGCGCCTCGACCTGCTCGGCGCGGCGGACGCGCGTATCGAGAAACTCCGCGGCAAAAGCCAGCCCGAGTGACGCCATCATGGCGCCGATCACCGCCATCGCCGCAACCTTGAACGACGAGTTCTTCGGGATCTCCGGATCGCGCGGCGGATCGATGAGCTGAATGCGCTCGGGCGCCTTGAGCAGCCCCGGGCCGCGATCGGCGGTCGGCGTGCTGGTGTAGCGCTTGGTGTAGCTCTGGTACGATTCGCGCATGGACTCGGCTTTCATCTCCATGAGCCGCAATTGGCGCTGGAGGGGCACGGACTCGTCGATCGTACGCTGGGCATTCTGAAGGGACTGGCCCAGGCTTTCGATCTCCGACTTCAGAGCCGCGTGACGGCTCTCCAACGCGGTAAGCTCCGCCGACGGTTGCGGGGGCTGCGTCTGCCCCGACTCCGGGGCGCGTTCCCGCATTTTGTCGCGCTCGGCCGCGATGACGGCAAGCTCGCGCTCTTTCTCGACCAGTTGCTGCCTCAGGGTGCCAATCTGGGCAACACTCTCCTTGTAGGCGGGAGTCACGCGGTTGACGAAGTCATCCCTGAACTCGGCGAGCGCGCGCTCCGCCAGCTCGTATTCCTTTTTGCGCTGGCTCAGCACCACCTCGGCGGCACCCAGCGCGTCGCGGCTCAGCATGAGCGCATCGAGAAAGCGCGCGGTCACGGCCTCGAGATCGCGGCCCAACCCGACCGGAGTGTCGGAGGTGAGCTGGAGCTCCAGGAAGTTGTTGCCCACCAGGCTCAACGAAACCGACGAGGAGAAATCGCGAATCCAGCGCTCGATCAGGCGCGGCTCGGTCGGTGCCTCGATGCCCGTTATGTCGGCCATGATGCCACGCATGACGCGGTCGCTCTTGAGGAGGGCTTCGAGGGCCGGCGCCTGATCGCGCATGTACCCGCCCCCTTCCGCATTGCGCGACAAGGGCGAATCTCCGTCGGTCTCCTGCAAGAGGAGCAGCGTCTTCGCCACGTAGATCTTGGGACCGAACTTGGCATAGACGAGACCGAGGGGCACGATCAGGACGATCGGCAAGATGAGGAGCGCCCGGCGGCGCCAGACGACCTCGAGGATAGCGTACAAGAATGCTGAAAAAGGCCCGCTCACCGGTTCGTCTTCATCCACCAAGGCGCCGCGTCGGAGGCACGTTCATCCACGCGGGGGCCCAACATCATTCCAAGCTGACCATGATGATATCGCCAGGCTGCAGCGGCGCAAGCTGGCCGGACGGCTCCGACTCGGCTCCGGCCGAAGACTGGCGCACGATCTCGTATTTGAGTGTGGACTTGAGAGCAAGGTTCATCGTCGCGGGCGGTTCCTGTCCGGTCGCCTTCTTGTAGTTTATACGTGCTGCCTCCATCTCGATGTCGGTCTGGGCAATTTCGCGCCCGACGCGGAATCTCTCGGTGTCGATGTCGGCCTTGCGCTCGTGGTGCAAGTTGATCTCGTCGCGCTCGAGCCCAGCGATGACGGCGCGAACACG